>JBFDTN010000001.1:1997500-2218630 GCA_040719455.1 Streptococcus pneumoniae
TGGACTGCTTTAGCACCTAGTCCTGCTAATTCAGATAATTTTTCTTGACTAAGTTGTTTTTCTTTTCTAAAATATTTGATTCTTGTAGCAATATAATCTTGTAAGTCTTCGTTCATCTAGTTGCCCTCCTCACCATTTTCTGGTCATACTTAATCATAACGTTTATATAACGAGAAAATAAGTAGAGTTAGCCATACTTTTATATAGAAAAGTATTGTAAACAATCCGAATATGTGTTAATATAAATGAGTATATTGTAGATTGTTTCATATAATAAGAAAGGACAAAGCAATATGAATAAAACAACAAAAACAATGAAAGCGGCATCTATCGCAGCGGCAATTGTGACCGCAGCCGCAACAGCAAACCAAACAGCATTTGCTGAAGAAGTAGGAAATCAACCAGTTGTGCCTACCGCAGCAGAAGCAAAAGCAAAAGCAGACGATACAAGTAAGGTTACAGAAGCGCAAGTTAATGACGCAAAAGCTGATGTCAACACCGCTCAAGCAGAAGTGACTACCGCAAAAACAGAACAAGCAAACGCCGTAGCAGCTGAAGAAAAAGCAACAGAAGCTGTTCGAACCCTTGAAGCTAATATTCAGACAGCCGAAAAAGCTGATGAGATTGTAAAGGCTCAAGACCAAGTAGTTGAAGCAAAAACGGCTGAAAAAGAAGAAGCTGACGCTCAACTAGCAACTACAAAAGCAGACGCTACTACAGCCAAGGCTGACGCAGACCAAGCAAATGAAGCAAAAGCAACCGCTCAAGCTCAACATGCAGCCGCACAAGCTGATGTAGCGAAGAAGCAAGACACACTTGACAAAACTACTGACAAGGCTGTTCAAGACCAAATTACTGCCACAAAGAGCGACATCAAAGCTGCTGAACAAACAGCACAAGCAAAAGCAACTGCAATTGCCGATGTTGACAGTCAAATTGCAAGCAAGCAACAAGCATTGGAAGCTCAACCAACCACACAAAAAGTGACGGCTTATACAAGTAAAGGCTATAAACCACAAGCAGACAAACATGCAGCTGAAACAGGTATGGAAAAAGTAGACTTCCAAGGTGCCGAAACCATTGAAGTTGAAATTACTCCAGCTCAATATGAAGAATACCAAAAGACTGGGAAATTCACGTATCAAGTAGACAACCATAAGCTATCTGAAATTTTTCTTCAAATGTTGAATCGACTACGTGAATTAAATGGTCTGGTTGGTAATTTAACTGTCGATAACGATTGGTTAGCCTATGCGGAAGCTCGTGCAAATGAGATGAAAACCAACAATGTATTAAGTCATGATACAAATCTCACAGCTCCAACAATCGGTCATTATTATGAAAATGGTTCTCAACGAGGTGCTTTTTCTATTGACAATGGTACAATTACATATCAAGATGAAATTGTAACACATGAAAAATTAGCTTATGACTTATTATACCGCTGGTATTCCGATTATCTTAATTTGACAGGTAAAAACTATGGTCATCGTCGCGCATTAATGGTCACTACCGGAAGTAAAGCTGCCGTAGCCGTTTCAACCGCGCCAAATGATGATAAACCTGGTTTTGCAAGCTATTATGCCGCGTATGAAGCAGATACAACAGGTGCTAATTACAAAATGATTGATGACCCTGACTTTGGTCCGAGTCTTGAGTATGTAACACCAGAAGATGCTATGAAAGGTAAAGAGCAAGACGAGCTAGAACAAACTTGGGACGAATCAGACATTCTCAATCCTAAAATTTTAGGTCGTCATATGGTCTTCTTGCCTGACATGACCTTCAAGTATGTTGTAAATCTTCCTGTTGACAACAACCACGATGTTATTCGTGAAGAAATCACAACCTTGAATAACAAGAAAGCTGTTTTGGTTTCTGAAAAGAATACTGCTGAGCAAACCAAAACAACACTTGAAGCTAAACTCAACAACTTGAACCAACAAGCTGCTGATATTACGGCTGCTCATCAAGCGGCTCAAACTGCGCTTGATGAGGCAAAAGCGAACTTGGCAAGCACTCAACGCACACTTGATACTGCAACAGCAGAAGCAAATGCTAAGAACGCTGCTCTGAAAACAGCAACTGACAAGGTAAACGCTTTAACAGAACAAGTCAATGCCCTTTCAAGTGAGATTCAAGACGCAACAGCTCTTCGTGACAAAGCCATAGATACAAAAGCAAATCTTGACCAATTGAAAGCTGATTTGACGAAAGCACAAGCTGCAAAAGCAAAAGCTGTCGAAGACAAAGCGACTGCTGATGTCAAAGTACAAGAAGCGGAAGCACGCCTTACTGAAGCGACAGACAAGTATGTTCGTTTGGTAAACTTGTATAACCTACAACAAGCCCTTGACAATCCAAAAGTAGACGAACCTAAGGTAGACGAACCTAAGGTAGACGAACCTAAGGTAGATGAACCTAAGGTGGACGAACCTAAGGTGGACGAACCTAAAGTTGATGAACCTGAGGTACCTCAAGTAGTCGTACCAATTGAGAACATCAAACCAATTGCTGAACCACAAGCAAAAGAAAACCCATTTGCGAAAACACCGAAGTCTCAAGCAGGTATTACTGTGATAAACACAGCAAACGGTCAAACTATCAGCTATTCACGTGTAGCACGTTCTAAAGAATTGCCGCAGACAGGCACGAAAGGAAGTCTATTGGCGTTGGCTGGTGTGGCTATTCTAAGTGGCTTAGGTCTAGCAGGGGCAAGAAGAAAACGGAGAGGGTAAATTGAAAGGAGAGAAATCTTGCTGAACTCTCTCTATGACTGATAAATCTAAAAACTCTTCCTACAAATTGTAAGAAGAGTTTTTGACGATAAAGATGAAAGGGCATGTGAATTTTATGAGAACACCTAAAGAATATTCAGATATGGTTAAGAATCGTCAATTGACAATGGCTATGATTGCGGAGTGCATCTATTCAGTTAACAAACGTGCTAAGAACTATCGCGATAAAAAGAAGGAATATAGTAAGCGTTCTTTTAGAAATTTTAGAAATATTCAATCATCAGATGAAAAAATGGAAGAATATTACGAATATAAAGAAGATTTGTTAATACATTTTACTCCTATTTCTATACATTATCAAAATTTTGGCGAGGAAACAAAGCGAGTATATAGTTATGAACGGGATTACGAAAAACTGTTAGAAGAGAAGAAAGATGTGACTGTTTGGGAAAATTTTTACTATGACTGGGATGAAAGCAGAGTGGATTTCTTCGATTATAAAACGGGACGTGATAAGAAGGTATATTTCTATTATTATGAGATAGGAGGATATGGCTTCCATTCACCGATTTCAGCAAAGATTGCTGAGCAATCAAAATTAGAGCTTGTGGATATTGGCAAAGGTTTTGTGACTAAAGGGAAAGATATCCATGAGCTGTTATCTGTTTCATTTGTCAAGAAGGTTATCGCACTACTAGATAGTGAAGATTACACAATTGTAGATTAAAGTAGAAATTTTAAAATTAGGTTAATGAGGTGAATATTATGAACTTGAGATTTATATGGGTTGCTGTTGAACCTGACGATAGATACGTGATAGGGCTATCAGAAAGCGAAGGCGAGGCAAGAATGGTTTATGTTAAAGTTTCTGAATCGGAGTGGGAGAGATTTAAGGAGAGGAACTACATCCAAATTGACGGTGACTGGTATTGGGATTTCCATGGTGAGAATGGAGATAGTCCGTTTATTGATTTCTATGATTGTCAGCTTATAGATAATAGAGGAATTTATAGCGCTGAATCATGGGAGAGAAAACCTTATGTAGAAGGGGAACTTGACGGTTAGTAATAAAAAATCTTCTTACTTAATTGTAGGAAGATTTTTTGGTTTCTTAAAAATCGTTGGAAAGACTACGCTATTCCAGCGACTTTTAAGAAAGAAAATGGTATACTGGAGCAGTAGAAAAGTGAAGACGGTGGCTCCTTATTCTGAAAGGTGGTGATGCCTATGGGCAGCACATTAAAATCTGACAGAAAGGAGGAGCTGAATTTTTGACAGCTTTTGAAGTTGTAGAAGTTCTATTTATGTTTGGTAGTTTTACTATCAGCTTGATAGGCTTATGCTATAAAATCTTCAAAAATGATGACAAAAAGAAATAGCCGTCAATACTTTGGATGAGTAACGGCTATTCTTTATAGCATTTACGAGCCACCGTCTTAAACGGTTCTACATTGGAGTTGAGTTCCCGCTCAGCTCCTTTTCTACTCTCATTATACCCATTTTTAGAATAAATAGCAAATCTAAACAATTTTCAATGGTGTGAACTTTTAGTATTTATCAGCTCAATTCATGTATTTTTAGTGAAAAATTCACACCATTCAGATGAAATTGGTTAAAATTAGATGAAATTTTGAATTTTGAAAACTCGTGAAAACGTTGATTTTAAAGGCTTTTGAAATTTATTCAAACAAAAATCTTTCAAACCAGGTCTTAAGAAAGCACGTAAAGCTTCACAATTTAGTAAACGTTAATATCCAGTTATATCAACGTTTCAAAGCACTTTGCAAAATTTCTGCAAGGTGCTTTTTTGATGAAAAAAGTGCATTGGTACTCCTTTTGATAATCTTTCGAGACTTGGTTTTTGAGTAAATATGAAGTTGAACAATAAATATAGTTCATTTAGCTTTATCAAGATATTCTGTAAATTTTGTAATTGATAGTTTTTCACCAGCTTTTGTAGCGTGGCTATAAGTATCTAAAGTCATTTGACTACTTGCATGGCCTAAACGTTTGGCAGTATTAACTGGGTCAATGCCTAGCTCAATCATTAAAGTTGCATGTGTGTGCCTGAAGCCATGTGGACTAATCTTCTTGAGATTGTGTTGGCGAATGGTTCTTTTTAGAATATTGTTGATGTAGTCAGCATGAAGAGGTTCAATATCCCCCGTTCTTGTGCAGTAAGTGAACATAAAGTCATCCTCAATTGAGATAGGTGCTATATGTAACTGCCCTTTTTCCTTGATAGATTCTTGTTTCCATTGATTGAGTATGGAACAGGTTTCATCGTCAAGGTAGATAGAGCGTACAGAAAATGAATTTTTAGTCCCTTTTTCAACAGCATGACCCTCTATTCTCCCTAAACTTTTACTGATTGTGAGTAATTGAGTGTCTGAATTAAAATCTGACCATCTGAGAGCATACATCTCCCCTTTTCGTAACCCGCTGTATGCTAGTAATCGAAATAGAGCATAATGCTTATAAGGTTCATTTTCTAAGATAATTTGTAAAAATTGATGAAGTTCACTCACTGACCAGTAGTTTTCACTGGCAGTTTTTTTGGTTTTGGGCATAATCACCTTACTCATAGGATTATGATCAATGTAATTCATATTGATGGCAAATTCAAATATTTTAGCAGTATAAGACTTGATTTGCTTCATATTCTTGAACGATTTCGCTTTATCTGTGATAAATGTTTGGCAGTCTAAAGGACTAATTTTTGAAATCTTTTTCTCTCCAAAGGTTGGAAGAATATGTAGGCGGTATAAGTCAGCTGTTTTAGTGGCTGTTGTTGCCTCTACAGTATCTTTGTAAGCTTCGTACCACTTTTGGTATAACTCTTGGTAAGTGTATGCTGTTTGATTGGTAATATGAACAAAAGTTCCACTATTCAACTGATGATTAATAGCAATTTCATGCGCTTTGGCAGCCTTACGAGTTTTGAAGCCTCGTTTAGTATAGCATTAACAAGCTTTGAGCAGTTTGGGATGATTGCCTTTGTAGATGGTGCAGTAATCATTCCAAAATGGGAGAAGCATCAGAATATTGATGGACTTGAAAAAATTCGTTAGCAAACTAGAGAAAGAGTAACAGGCCATCGCCAAAATCAAAAAGCTTTGGTTAATGGTTAAGATCAGTTACAACTGGAGGGTAACATTATAGAAACGTTACCTGTAATGGTTGGTAACGATCAGGTAACGCCTCAGATTGAGAACAAGAGTAAGAATAAGAAAGAGAATAAGGATGTACTGGATAATGATTCTAGAGAGGGTCCAACTTATGTCAAACCTGAATATTATTCTTTGTTGCAAGTTATTGTAGATAAGTACAATGACAGGTTTATTTATACATATAATTACAGTTTGACACATCAACAAAAAATGATGCTAGGACAGTTCTTGAGTGATGGTTTCATAACTTCTGATGAAGTTTTAGCAATGATTGATAGGATTCCATATAATGTAGAATCTCCCTTATCTTATCTAATTAGTTCTATGAAACGGTTAAAAGATGAGAGGATTCTAGAAGCAAAAGCAATTGCTCACGAAAATATCAAAAGGAAAAGGAATAAGAAGAACAGGAAATGATGAACTATCGTAAAAAACATTAGCAAAGGTCAAACTGACACTTTTTAGCTGATGTTTTTAATATCTGGGGAGAATCCCCAAGCCCCTGAGAAGATAGTTCTAGAAAAGGTTAGAAAATGGTATAATGGAAAGGAAACTGAATACAGAGGTGGATAATATGGTTAATGAATTAACGCTAACAGATCAATATGTTAGACGAGAGATAGAAAAATTTGGCATTCGTTACGATGAGCAGGGGTCTTCACACCCTGATATTGCAAAAGCCCTTAAAGGAGCTAGCAAGCAGGGAAAAACGGGTGTTGGTAAGCCTGAATTTGTGCTCCAAATTTTAGATTATTTAATTGTTATTGAGGATAAGCGAGACAATTCAAGATTAATTAAAAAGGATAAAGAGGAAATTGCGAAAGATATTTCGTCTTTAGTTCATTTTGCAGTTAATGGTGCGGTACATTATGCCAAACATATTGTTACCAAAACTACACTGTTTGATGAGGTTATTGCCATCGGTATAACTGGGGACGAAGAATCACATGAGATTCAACCAGTCCTAGTTAGTAGAATTGAAGGTCAAGTGAAGGAACGAATTTTACCTAGGCTTTCTAGTTTACAAGAGCTACATCCAGCTTATATCAATGAATGGTATTCAGTGAATGTGCTAGGTGAATATTCGACTGAACAAAAGCGAATTTTTGAGTTACAAAATGTCTCTAGAGAATTACATGAAGATTTGCGGAACTATGCTTCTTTGGAAGGTGAGAACAAGGCGACAGTTGTGTCAGCCATTCTTTTGGCACTGAATGAACCTGATTTTGATATCAAGACGTTGACAGGCAATAAATTAAATAAAAAAGGAAAAGTTATTGATAATGATGGCAAGCGTATCTTGAAATCAGTCAAGGATTACATCGAAACAGAAGGGATAATGCCAGAGGATAAGGTTAATATTCTCCTAAATAAATTTTCTTTTCTTGAAACAAGTATTAAACTTAATGAAACAAATATGACTTTAGGAGTCTCTCCCTTGCATTATTTTGCGAAGAAATTAGAAGCTAAAGTTATTCATCATTTTAAGCAGAATACTAATTATGACATCCTCGGTAATTTCTATGGAGAATTTGTGAAATATGGTGGCAGTGATGGTAATGGACTGGGAATTGTTTTAACGCCTCACCATATTACTGAACTGATGACAGAATTGATTGATATCCAATCTAATGATTATGTTCTTGACCCAGCATGTGGTAGCGGTGCTTTCTTGATTTCAGCCATGAATAGAATGACAGAGAGAGCGAGCAATGAGGAAGAGGTTAAACATATCAAGAAACATCAGCTTTTGGGGGTTGAATTGCAAGAAAAAATGTTCACAGTTGCAACCACTAATATGATTTTGCGTGGTGATGGCAAAAGTAATCTACAACTCAATGATATGTTTTCAGTATCAGGTGAGGAGATGCAATCTCAGAATGTCAATAAGATTTTGTTCAATCCGCCTTATTCTCAGGGTAAAACAGATAAGACGCTGACAGAGATCAACTTCATCAAGCATGCTTTAGATATGTTAGTCGTGGGAGGTAAGCTAGCAGTTATTGTCCCACAATCGACAATGGTTGGAAAATCCAAAGAAGAAAAAAAATACAAGAAAAAGATCCTTGAAAAGCATACTTTGGAAATGGTTATTACAGTAAATAAAAATACCTTCCATGGAGTTGGAACTAATGCAGTCATTGCCATTTTTGAAGCAGGTAAAAAACATGATATCGAACGTAAAAAGGTCAAGTTTGTTAATTTCGAAGACGATGGTTTTGTTGTTCGTAAACATATTGGCTTAGTTGACGATGGTTCAGCAAAAGAAAAGAGACAATACTTATTCGATGTTATCAATGGAAACGAAGATGATTATACTACTAGATTTATGGTCAAATCAACAATTCAACCAGACGATGAGTGGTTGCATAGTTTTTATTACTTCAATGATGAGATTCCAACAGACGAAGAGTTTGAAAGAACCATTGCTGACTATTTAAGTTTTCAGTTTGATATGTATGTTCATGGACGAGGTTATTTATTTGAAGGAAATGATGATGAAAAATAGGAAATGGAAAGAGTTTTTTTTAGGTGATGAAGAAATTTTTACTTTACATGCGACTTTAAATGGTATTGATAAGAATAAATTAGTTGATGATGGTGAGAAAAAATTTCCATATGTGACCAGAACTAAGATAAATAATGGCTTGGATATGTTTGTTTCTAAGCAACCAAGCCCAATAAATAGAGGAAATGTTATTATCATTGGTCTTGATACTCAAACAGTATTCTATCAGGAAACAGAATTTTATACAGGACAAAATGTTCAAATTTTGTATAATCTCTATCTGACTAAAAATATTGCGATGTTTCTTATACCAATTATAAAAAAACAATTAGAAGTTCTAAACTGGGGTGGTAATGGTGCAACTTTAGGGCGTTTAAAAAAGAAAAGAGTTAAGCTGCCTATAAAAAATGATGGTACACCAGACTGGACATTTATGGAAGAATATGTTCAAATCAAATCAAATCAAATCAAGAATACCTATCAGTTTCTTAAAAAGCATGAAATAAGTGATTTTAGAGGCTTGGATGAGGTTGAGTGGGGAGAGTTTAAATTAGAAGCAATTGCAAATATAAAAAGTGGAAAAGATTGGGAACAGTATAATAGAATTACAGGACAAGTTCCTTTTATTGGAGCATCGGCAATAAATAATGGTGTCACTGATTTTGTGTCTCCAAAGGGAAGAGAAATGCAAGTTGGTAAAGGAGTGCTCGGTATCAATCGCAATGGGTCGGTTGGTTATGTTTTTTATCATCCATATCATGCTTATTTTTCAGGTGATACCAGATTTTTAGAGATAAATGGCTTTAAAGGTAAAAAATTTATCAATCAATTCATTCAAACGATGATTCTTGCTCAAAAGGATAAATACGCCTATGGTTATAAAATGGGTACACAACGCATTAAAAATCAAATTATTAAACTCCCAATATTAAAAGATGGTGAGCCTGATTTTAAATTTATGGAACAATATATGAAGCGGTTGGAAAATAATGTTATTAAACAGGGAATGAAAAAATAGATGGATATTAAGGTTTCACAAGAAAGCACAGTAAAAGAATTATTTTCGGAATTTCTTAACATAGAGGGGGAGAATTATCAGTTTTCGATTCCGATTTATCAAAGAGAGTATTCTTGGCGTGAACAGCAGTGGCAGGAATTATTTGATGATTTGGTACATTCCTTTAATAAGCCGTCTATGGATACTGATTATTGGGGAAATGTCATTGTTTATAAAAATAGACAAAATAAAGTATTTGAATTGGTTGATGGACAACAACGAGTTATTACATTATTGTTGTTAATCGCTTCATTAGCTCAAATTGAGAAGAGCAATGATTATCTTCCGCTGAAATTTCATAATGAGGGTATCAATGAAATTTGGAAAAAAATATCTAAGCTTAGTTACTGGTGGGAGATTGAACAGAATCGTAGATTGAGCGAGGAAGAGGAGCAAGAAAAGAAGTCTTATAGTTTAAGTCAAGTCGAGAAACGGTCCTTTTATTATCGTGCTTGTGAATATTTTAAGCAAGAGATTGAAGAAAAAGGGATTGATAAAACTGATTTGTTAGAACATTTGTATAAAACAAAATTATCAGTTGTGGTTGTAGATGATGAACTTGAGAGTAACTTATTGTTTGGTCGCTTAAATACTCGGGGTATGTCTTTAAGTGATGTTGATCTAATTAAGCATAAGTTGTTTTATGATACGGAGAGACGACTTCCGCCGACAGGTGATGATGAAGTGTTGAAATTGTGGAAAGAGCTTCTGCAAAAAACTTCAACATTAGGTTTATCAATCGATTTGTTTATAAAAATCTGGTGGGATACTCACTATGGAATAGGTCAAAAGGGATTATATAAATCTTTTCTTAGTACACTTGAATTATCAGAGTATCTAAGCTTGCTACAAAATTGGTTACAGGATGCAGAAGAAATTAGTGAATGGAAAGCTAATGATGCTGGGAGTGACAACAAAATTGGTCGCAATTTGAAATGGTTAATTAAACTTTCTAATTCTGAGCAAGTATGGGCTGCTATTATGGGGTTACAAGTTACAACTAATAAACAAAAAGTGGAACTTGTTGAGTTATTAACTGTTATTGAATTTACAAGAGCAATAACATCACAAGTAGATTGTTCAAAACTTGACATAGTCTATCTTGATTTTGGTAAACAATTATTGACGGATCATGGCGATATTGGAATAACTGATAACGATATATCTATTGCTATACTTAGATTAAAAGAAGCTATTAAAACTCACTTACCTGATTTGTCGACTTTCACGGATGGTTTTACTAACTTACGGTTTCATGAGAAAGGTGAGTGGGAAACTGTTCATCAAGAAAATCTATTGTCAAGGTATGCTATATATACACTTAATAATTGGCTTGATACAAGAAATCATGGGCCTGGTGTTAAGTATAGAACGAGAGATGACGATGAGTATTCGATTGAGCATATCAAGCCAAAAAGTAGCGCCAGTTACGGAGAAACTTCACCAGAGTATAAAATAGGAAATCTAGTTGTTTTGGAAAAACAAATTAATAATGATTTGGGGGATGATGAAATTAATGAAAAGTTATTAGATTATAAGAAATCAAGTTATCCTCAGATGAAAGAATTTTTGTTTAAAAATCAGAGACAAAGAAGTAATAAATTTAGAGAAAATAATGCGATGGAATGGAAGGTAGATAATTTTGATGATATGTCTATTGAAAATAGAGGGAGATATTTAGCAATATGCTTCCACGAGAAGATAAAGAAATTATTAGATGAAAAAAAGATGTGATTGGAGACAATTTATATGAGACATAATCTATCTTATTTTCAATATTCTCAAGAAAGCCAATATTTGGACAGGAAATCCGCACGTAAAAAGCTGTCTGAACTGCTCAAACACCTACTTGCCTTTGCTAATGCTGACGGTGGTCAGTTGGTTATTGGTATACTATACTTTGGCGAAAAAATAGTCTATCCTTTATGAAGTAGGATACAGTAGCTTATATTTCTCAACTACATAAGCTCCGAAAACATGTTTTTAGTAATCTAATGGTAATGTATTATTTGTAAGATTAGATGATAGTTGTTTATGTTAAATGAAAATGGATTTTGAAAACTTGATTTAATAGGCATTTATAAGTATTTTATATCTGATATCTAAAACTCTGTCTCAAGAAAGTACATAAAAATATCACAGTTCTCAAAACGTTAAGAAACGGCTACATATCAAGCTTTATCATGCACTCAAGAGTTCACATCATGGGTGCTTTTTTGGTGTTTTTGGAAAAAGTTTATCTGAAAATTTACCTTATTTTCATCTGCTTGTTTGGAGCAGATTTTCTGACTATTTATTTGTTTTTTAGATTTGTTGAAGTCAACATTTTTTGTGGATATTTGGTATAATAGAGCAGAGAAATGTGTAAAGGATAGTAGAAATGAACAAAAAAGAGCGTTTGGCAGAGATTACCCGATTAGTCCATAAGAAAGGAACGGTTCGAATTGCGGAGATTGTGGAATCTTTGCAGGTGACAGATATGACGGTGCGCAGGGATTTTGCGGAGTTAGAAGAGCAAGGGGTATTGACCAAAATCCATGGTGGTGCGAGGAGTAACAAAGCGTTTCAATATCGGGAATTTTCTCATGCTGAAAAATATGTTCAGTATAAGGAAGAAAAGCAAGCTATTGCAGCAAAAGCAGCTTCGTTAATTGAAGAAGGTGATACGATTTTTCTAGGACCTGGAACGACCATTGCTTGCTTGGCAGAGGAATTGCAGCATACCAAGCTCACAGTAATTACGAATTGCTTGCCCGTCTTTAAGATCTTGAGCCAGAAAAAGACGGATCAGTTTCAAGTTTTTCTCCTAGGTGGGGAATTTCGGCAGATTACGGAGTCGTTTGTGGGGGAGATTGCAAATACTATTCTTGATAAAATGCGCTTTAGCAAGGTCTTTTTTAGTGCGAATGGTGTCAAAGAAAGTGATGTAATGACTTCAACCTTAGCAGAAGCCTATACGCAGCAACTGGCATTGAAGCATGCGGTTGAAAAGTATTTGTTGGTGGATTCTTCAAAGATTGGTAAAGATGATTTTACGGCTTTTTGTGATTTGCGAGATTTGACAGCAGTGGTGACCGATAGTTCTCCAAATGAGGAGCAATATCGCCATCTGAGTACTTATACGGAAGTTATTGCTTAAATGATGAAATGTTAAAAAACAACAGATAATAAACAAAAAATCTGCTGTTTTTATTTTTTTGTTGAAAAAAACACAAAAATTGTTGACTTAATGTTGTTTTTCTTGTATAATGTAAACATAAAAAGAGATATTTTTCAAAATATGATCATACTAAACAAAAGGAGAACAAATATGGTTGTTGTGATTGGTGCAGATGGAAACGGAAAAGCTTTAAAAGAAAAGATAAAAACTTATTTAGAAGAAGCAGGCTTTGACTTTATTGATGTGTCTCAATCAGATCAAGACTTTGTCGATGTGACACTTGCAGTTGTAAAGGAGCTAGAAAAGAATGAAGATTACCTTGGAGTCGTTATTGATGCTTACGGAGTGGGACCTTTCATGGTGGCAACGAAGATAAAAGGCATGATTGCAGCTGAAGTCTCAGATGAACGATCTGCTTATATGACAAGAGGACACAATAACTCTCGAATCATCACGATAGGCAGTGAGATTGTCGGAGAAGGTTTGGCTAAAAATATTGTAAAAGGGTTTTTAGAGGGTGAGTATGATGGCGGGCGCCACCAAATTCGTGTCGATATGCTGAATAAGATGTGTTAGTACCTATCGTAGATAAAGGAGAAAAAGATGAAAATTGCAGTTGGATGCGATCATATTGTGACCTATGAGAAAATCGCAGTAGTCAATTATTTAAAAAACCAAGGCTATGAGGTACTCGATTGTGGTACCTATGACAGTGTCAGAACCCACTATCCTATCTTCGGGAAAAAGGTTGGGGAAGCAGTTGTGAGTGGTCAAGCTGATTTGGGAATCTGTATCTGCGGAACAGGTGTCGGAATTAACAATGCAGTCAACAAGGTGCCAGGTGTCCGTTCAGCTCTTGTCCGAGATATGACATCTGCTCTCTACGCTAAAACAGAGTTAAATGCAAATGTCATTGGTTTTGGCGGAAAAGTGACGGGTGAACTGTTGATGTGTGACATTATTGATGCCTTCATTCAAGCAGAGTACCAGCCAACAGATGAAAATAAGCGTTTGATTGAAAAATTAGCGAAAATTGAAACAATCAATCAGGATCAAACAGACAGTGCCTTCTTTGACGAATTCATTGAAAAATGGAATCGTGGCGAATACCATGATTAAGCCTAGAGGCTAGACAGGTGGAATATACGATGACAGTAGAAAATCAAAAATATACGTTAATGGAAAAAGTCAGTAACCAAGACGGAATTATCTCCGCTTTGGCCTTCGATCAACGAGGCGCTCTGAAAAAAATGATGTCAAAATATCAAGATACAGAGCCTACAGCAGAGGATATGGAGATCCTAAAATCCATTGTTTCAGAAGAATTGACGCCTTATTCTTCTTCCATTTTGCTCGATCCAGAGTTTGGTTTACCAGCTTCTCACGTGCGTGCCAGTCAATCGGGATTGCTATTAGCCTATGAAAAGACAGGATACGACGTAAGTAGTACTAGCCGTTTGCCAGACTGCTTGGTGGAATGGTCAGTTAAACGCCTCAAAAAAGAGGGGGCAGATGCCATTAAATTCCTCTTGTACTATGATGTGGACGGCGATCCGTATGTCAATCTCCAAAAGCATGCCTATATTGAACGTTTAGGGTCAGAATGTGCTGCTGAGGGCCTTCCTTTCTTCTTGGAAATCCTGAGCTATGATGAAAAGATTCAAGATGCAACTAGTTTAGAATATGCCAAGGTAAAACCAAGAAAAGTCATTGAAGCAATGAAAGTTTTCTCGGACAAATCTTTTGGAGTTGATGTCTTAAAAGTAGAAGTCCCAGTCAACATGGCTTATGTTGAAGGATTTGCGCAGGGAAATGAAGTAGTATATAGTCAAGAAGAAGCGGCTGCTTATTTCAGACAACAAGATGCAGCGACCCCGCTCCCTTATATCTATTTGAGTGCAGGTGTATCAGCCAATCTTTTCCAAGAAACCTTACGATTTGCTCATGCTGCTGGAGCAGCCTTCAATGGTGTCTTGTGTGGGCGTGCGACCTGGGCTGACTCTGTTCAAATCTACATGGAAGAGGGAGAAGAAGCCGCTAGAAATTGGTTGCGAACAATTGGACGCAAGAACATCGAATCGTTGAATGAAGTCCTTGCTACAACAGCTTCCTCTTGGAAAGAAAGAGTTGGTTTGCAATAATAAATGTAAAGGTTTACAAGAATATTTTTTCGTGATATAATTGTTTCATTAGTTTGTATAGAGTGGATTGTAACTAAGAAAATTAGGCAAGACCGCAGATGAATAAGGGTGGAAACCTCCTTAGCTCATTTGTGGTCTTTTGTATTTTAAAAGACCAAGGAGACTATTCTTTAGATGTATCGTATTGTACAATCTTTAAATAATAATGCGGCTTTAGTCAAGAATGAACGAGGCGAGCAGTCAGTTGTTATGGGAATGGGAGTTGCCTTTCAAAATAAAAAGGGAGACTTAGTCAACGCTCATAAGATTGAAAAAGTGTTTTCGCTAAAAAATTCCGAATCAAAAGATCATTTCTTGATGCTGTTAAAAGATATTCCGCTAGATTTTATCACGGTGACCTACCAAGCTATTGATCAGCTATCCCATCAGTATGATTATCCTGTACAAGATTATATTTATGTTACATTAACCACTCATGTCCATTGTGCCTATAAGGCAGTCTTAGACCAGACCTATCAGGAAAGCAGGCTTCCTAGCATGTTAGAAGAGTATCCTATCGAACATCAGATTGCGGCAGATGCTCTCGCTATTTTCCGAGAGAGAATCTTAGAGGAATTGCCAAATGATGAAATCGGCAGAATCGCTCTTCACTTTATCAATGCAAAGGGTGAGAAGGCAGAAGAACAAGTCTTGAAAGTGGAGACCTTGCAACTACTTCTATCTTTGGTCGAAAAAGAACTAACAGAGCATGGTATTTTGCGAACGAAAGAAAATAGCAAATTTTACGACCGCTTGATGATTCACTTGACCTATTTTATCCGCTATGCAGATAAGGAAAAGGACAGTACCTCATCATTAGAACAAATGGTAGCAACCATGAAACTAGCCTATCCCGAGGCTTACGCTCTAGGGGAGAAAATTCATGAATTGATTGCACACGAATTGGGCCTGGCCCCAAATGAAGGCGAAAAAATGTACATTGTCCTTCATATTCAACGGTTACTATAACTACTCTTTCATCAACATATCACAAGGAGGAAATAAAATGAACAGAGAAGAAATTACATTACTTGGTTTTGAAATTGTTGCCTTTGCAGGAGATGCTAGATCCAAATTATTGGAGGCCTTGAACGCAGCTCAGCAAGGTGAGTTCGATCGTGCAGAGCAGTTGATTGCAGCAGCTAATGAATGTATCGTAGAAGCCCACCATGCACAGACCAGCCTTCTGCAAAAAGAGGCTCAAGGAGAGGACTTAGCCTTTAGTGTGACATTGATGCACGGTCAGGATCACTTGATGACAACCCTCTTGTTGAAAGACATGATGTCGCACATGCTTGAATTGTATAAGAGAGGAAACTAAGATGAATACGCTAATTGCACAAATTGAAAAGGGCAAGCCATTCTTTGAAAAAGTTTCGCGTAATATCTACTTGCGTGCTATTCGGGACGGCTTTATCGCTGCTATGCCAGCCATCCTATTTTCGAGTGTCTTCTTGCTCATCGCCTATGTACCAAATATTTTTAACTTTACTTGGTCGGATGAATATGAAGATATGATTATGAAGCCCTATAACTATACCATGGGGGTTGTAGCAGTGCTGGTCGCAGGAACGACAGCTAAATCCTTGACCGACAGTATCAACCGTAGTCTACCAAAGACCAACCAAATCAACTTTATTTCGACCATGATTGCAGCTATCTCAGCTTTCTTGCTCCTTGCTGCAGACGGCATTGAGGGTGGATTTGCCAATGGCTACATGGGTACAAAAGGCCTCTTGACAGCCTTTTTAGCAGCCTTTGTGACAGTTAATGTCTATCGTGTCTGTGTGAAAAACAATGTTACTATTCGCATGCCTGAAGAAGTACCACCCAATATTTCACAGGTCTTTAAAGATATTATTCCATATGGCTTATCAATTTTAGGAATTTATGCGATTGATATTGCTGTTCGACAAGCAGTAGGAACAAGCGTAGCTGAGGCTATCTTAAAACTCTTTGAACCCTTGTTTACAGCAGCAGACGGATACCTTGGTATTACCATTATCTTTGGTGCCTATGCCCTCTTCTGGTTTGTCGGTATCCATGGTCCTTCTATTGTTGAACCTGCCATTGCAGCCATTACCTATGCCAATATTGAAACCAATTTCCAATTGCTCCAAGCAGGTCAGCATGCTGATAAGGTCTTGACTTCTGGTACTCAGATGTTTATTGTTACTATGGGTGGTACAGGAGCAACTCTGGTCGTGCCATTCATGTTCATGTGGTTGTGTAAATCCGAGCGAAATAAGGCAATTGGGCGTGCCTCAGTTGTTCCGACCTTCTTTGGAGTTAACGAGCCGATTCTATTTGGTGCCCCAATCGTCCTTAATCCAGTTTTCTTCATTCCCTTCATTATGGCACCAATCGCCAATGTTTGGATTTTCAAGTTCTTCGTGGATAACTTAGGAATGAACAGTTTCAGCGTAAACTTGCCATGGACAACGCCTGGCCCACTCGGGATTGTCATGGGAACCAATTTTGCACCTCTAGCCATTATTCTTGCAGTATTACTAGTGGTTGTCGATGTGGTGATTTACTATCCATTCTTAAAAGTTTATGATCATCAGATTTTAGCAGACGAAGCGTCTGGTAAGGAAAATAGCCAACTACAAGAAAAAGTCGCAGCTAATTTTAATACTGCAAAAGCAGATGCTATTCTCGAGCGTAGCCTTTCAGATAAAACAATCACAAAAGAAACCAATGTCTTGGTCTTGTGTGCGGGTGGTGGAACCAGTGGGTTATTAGCCAACGCTCTAACCAAAGCCGCTAAGGAATACGGTGTACCTGTAACAGCGGCTGCAGGAAGCTATGGAGCTCACCGTGAGATTTTGCCAGAGTACGACCTTGTCATTCTTGCCCCACAAGTGGCTTCAAACTACGCTGATATGAAGCAAGAAACAGATGCTTTGAACATTCGTCTAGCAAAGACTGAAGGGGCAGAGTACATCAAATTGACCCGCGACGGTAAGGGAGCGCTCGCTTTTGTCAAACAACAATTAGAAGACTAGAGGTGGAAGATGACCAAACAATTACCCGAGGATTTTATTTTTGGCGGAGCAACAGCAGCCTATCAGGCTGAAGGTGCGACTAAGCTTGACGGCAAGGGAGCTGTTGCCTGGGATAAATATTTAGAAGATAATTATTGGTACCGAGCAGATCCTGCTAGTGATTTTTATCATCGATACCCAGTTGATTTAGAATTAGCAGAGAAATTTGGAGTCAATGGGATTCGGATTTCCATTGCTTGGTCCCGCATTTTTCCAACAGGATATGGAGAAGGCAATCCAAAAGGTGTAGAATTCTACCACCGCTTGTTTGCGGAATGTCACAAGCGAAAGGTAGAGCCATTTGTGACTCTGCACCATTTTGACACACCTGAGGCTCTCCATTCTCAAGGAGACTTTCTCAACCGAGACACCATCGACCATTTTGTTGATTATGCAGCCTTTTGCTTTGAAGAATTTCCAGAAGTGAAGTTCTGGACAACCTTCAATGAAATTGGCCCGATTGGTGACGGTCAGTATTTGGTCGGAAAATTTCCACCGGGTATTCAATATAATCTGGAAAAAGTCTTCCAGTCTCATCATAATATGATGATTGCCCATGCACGAGCTGTTAAGTATTTTAAAGATAAGGGTTATGCTGGTGAGATTGGGGTTGTTCATGCCCTACCGACCAAGTATCCTTATGATCCTGCAAATCCTGCTGATGTGCGAGCAGCAGAGTTGGAAGACATTATTCATAATCGCTTTATCTTGGATGCGACCTACCTTGGAAAATACTCAGATAAAACCATGGAGGGTGTAAATCATATTCTAGCGGCCAATGGTGGAACGCTTGATCTTCGCGAAGAAGATTTTGAGCATCTGCAAGGTGCCAAAGACTTGAATGATTTCCTCGGTATCAATTACTATATGAGTGATTGGATGCGAGGAGATGTTGAGGGCGAAACAGAAATTACCCACAATGGAAAAGGAGAAAAAGGCGGCTCCAAGTATCAAATCAAGGGCGTTGGCCGCAGAGAATTTGATGTCGATGTTCCAAGAACAGACTGGGATTGGATGATTTATCCGCAAGGCCTGTATGACCAAATTATGCGGGTCAAGACGGATTATCCAAATTATAAAAAAATCTATATTACAGAAAATGGTCTAGGCTACAAGGATGAATTTGTAGATGGTACCGTCTATGATGATGCGCGGATTGACTATGTCAAGCAGCATTTAAGCGTCATTGCGGATGCCATCGTTGCTGGAGCAAATGTTAAAGGCTATTTCCTCTGGTCTCTCATGGATGTCTTCTCCTGGTCAAATGGCTATGAAAAACGCTATGGTCTGTTCTATGTTGATTTTGAGACCCAAGAACGAAAAGTGCCTACTGGTACAAGCAGGTAGCTGAAAGTCGTTGCATTGACGATTAGATATAGCTATTTTGTCTTCATTGATTACGTCGGTAACTTGTCTTCCTTCAACAGTCCAATGGACTGTTGAAGATTGGAAATAGGGATTATGGCAAAATCTTCAGCTAATCTAAGTTTTGCCTGTGACTTGTTATCTCGTATTAAACTATAAAAAGTCTCGGAATAATCATTCCGAGACCTTTTGAATTTATTGTTTAGATTTCCAAGCGCTCATTTCTGCAACGGCTGTAAAGAGAACATCAGTTGAGGAGTTGAGGGCTGTTTCACAGGAATCTTGGAGGACACCGATGATAAAGCCGACTCCCACGACTTGGATTGAGAGTTCATTTGGAATACCAAAGAGGCTACAAGCTACGGGTACAAGGAGAAGCGAGCCTCCTGCGACACCCGACGCTCCACAGGCAGAGACCGCAGCGACCACGCTTAGGACTAGGGCTGTGGCAAAATCTACTTGAATACCAAGAGTGTTGGCTGCAGCGAGGGTCAAGACATTGATGGTAATAGCCGCTCCTGCCATATTGATGGTTGCACCGAGCGGGATGGATACTGAGTAGGTATCCTTGTCTAGTCCTAACTCTTCACAGAGCTTCATATTGACAGGGATGTTAGCAGCAGAACTGCGCGTGAAAAAGGCAGTGATTCCGCTGACCTTCAAACATTGAAACACCAGTGGATAGGGATTTTTACGCATCATGACAAAAGCGATCAAGGGATTGATGACAAGGGCTACAAAGAGCATATTGCCAACGAGTACAGCTAATAGTACGCTATAACTAGCGAGGACTTGGATTCCCTTGTCAGAAATGGTCTTAAAGACCAAGCCTAGAATCCCAAAAGGAGCGAGGTTGATAATCCATTCGACAATTTTTGATGTGACACTAGCCATGGTTTGGAGCAATTCCTTGCTCGTTTTACTAGCTTCGCGCATGGCAAGTCCAAAAACCACAGCCCAAGATAGGATTCCGATGTAATTTGCCGTGATGATGGCATTGACAGGATTGTCCACGAGGCGTAAGAGCAGGTTGCTTAAGACCTGTCCAATTCCGTCTGGTGGTGCAATATCAGTTCCTTCAGAAGCTGATAAATCAAGCGTCAAAGGAAAGAGATAGTTAGATGCCACAGCGACCAAGGCTGCGGCAAAGGTGCCAAAGAGATAGAGGATAATGATGGTTTTCATATTGGTCTCTTGGCCTTTTTTGTGTTGAGAAAGAGCATTGGCAACAAGTGCAAAGACGAGAAGTGGTGCAATAGCTTTCAAACCACCGACAAACAAGTCCCCTAAAATCCCAATGGCAGTGAATTTAGGAAGGGCAAGCCCTAAGATTGCACCAATCAAGATGCCAATCGCGATCCTCTTGATCAAGCTTGACTTCTTCCAAGCATGCATGATTTTTTTCATGTCAATAATACCTCCGAGAATAGTCTGCATATCCTTACATATTTCCGAAAAATACAGACGAATATTCCTCCATTATAGAATAAATAGCTGAAAAAATCAATAAGCTTGCATATTCTTTCACAAATTTTGAAAGAGTGGGACGAAAAATTTTTATCTGTTATCCCTGTCTGCGTTGTGGTATAATGGAGGTATTTATAGAGAGACATAGTTATTTAGCTTTTATTGATTAGGTCGTTACCTCGTACTAAATCAAGATTAAACAACTATAAAAGGAGGTCGTATGCTAGCCATACAAGGGAATATTTTTTCGCGGTATCTGGATAAGCTAGATTGGGTAGCTCTTATAGATACTATTGTGGATAGGGCGGTGTCCTTAGCGTTTATTTTCATCTTATTTTATGTGGCAAAAAAGGTGGTTCATCTTAGCGTCAAGCGTGTGATTGCCCCTTCGTTGAAGTTATCAAGCCAAGATGTAGCACGGCAAAAGACTCTTCTTCGCCTGATTGAAAATATTCTGAACTATGTCCTTTACTTTCTATTGATTTACTGGGTTCTCTCAATCTTGGGCTTGCCTGTATCTAGTCTCTTAGCAGGTGCGGGAATTGCAGGGGTTGCGATTGGGATGGGTGCTCAGGGTTTTCTTTCTGATTTGGTCAATGGATTTTTTATCCTTTTGGAACGGCAGCTAGATGTGGGTGATTCGGTCAGCTTGACCAATGGTTCGATAAAAATCTCGGGAACAGTTGTGAGTGTAGGGATTCGGACGACACAGGTCAGAGATGCGGATGGAACGCTTCATTTCGTTCCTAATCGCAATATCACTGTTGTTAGCAATCTCTCTCGTGGAGATATGCGTGTGGTGGTAGATATCCCTTTATCTGCTCAGACAGACTTAGACAAGGTCTATCAAGTCATCTCGCAGGTGAATGCCAAAGAGGTTGCGAAGCACTCTGAAATTTTAACAGAACCAAAGCTCTTAGGACCACAGATGGAAGTTACAGGACGTTTTTCGTTTCGAGTGACCGTGACAGTGCAATCAGGGATGCAGACGACCGTGTATCATCTATTTTATCGCTTGTATTATGAAGCTTTGTTGCAAGCTGGGATTGAAATGCCGACGCTTGCAGGTACAAAGAATTAGAAAAAGAGGAGTATATGGAAAAGATTCCAAAGGAAATCATCACTGAAGATGGTCATATTTATCAACTAAAACGGCCCATCTATAAGCAACCTTTGTTTTGGACAACAGTAGTAGGCGGAGTGATCATTGTTTTTATGGCTTTATTTATCGCCGTTGCAGCGATCTTTGGCAGCCTCTATCAAGAGGAATTAGCTGAGTCTTCTTATTGGAACGAACATTTGTTCCGAGAAGAATTGACTTATAATCTAGGGGAAGCTCATACGGATACGGACGGTCTAAAAGTTACGCTTACAGGGATTCGTGTGGATGAGACGCGAAAGCTCCTTGACTATCCACAAGGGACAGCAGTTGTTGCAGAAGTGACAGTGGAAAATACCGGTTCTAGCAGTGCTCTTTTGAACGTGTATGACTTTACCTTGTCAGATACGGACAGTGAGATTTATTCGCTTGATACATCTACTTTTGATAGTCAATTATTGGCGAGCCGCCTCCCAGTAGGAAAAAAGATCACTATGTCTTTGATTTTCGAAGGGGATAAGGATCGAGATAAACTGTATCGGCTCTTCTACAAAGATGCTTCTTGGGGTGAGTCAGTAGGACAGGTTTTTTAGCAAGGTAGTTCATTTAGTTTTCATTGATGACGTCGTTCACTCATCTTGCTCCAACAGTCCAGTGGACTGTTGAAGGTGGGAAATAAGGATTATGAAATAATCCTCAGTTAATCCTCAGTTAATCCCAGTTATGCCAGCTATTCGTTGCCTCGTACTAAATCAAAACTAAACAACTATATCATGATAATAGAGACTATGATTGTTCTTTAAAATTGTTGAATTGTGTTAAATGGCATATATGATAACAAATAAGAGGGTTGAGACCTAGTATCTCACCCTCTTTTATGATGTATATTAAACAATTCCTTGTGCAATCATAGCATTTGCAACATTTTCAAAGGCTGCAATGTTTGCTCCAGCAAGATAATCTTTGCCAAGGTCATAGGTTTCAGCAGTTTCTTTGGCAGTATTGAAGATATTTTTCATGATATCTTTCAAGCGACCATCTACTTCTTCGCGTGTCCATGACAAGCGAAGGCTGTTTTGGCTCATTTCAAGAGCAGATACTGCTACACCACCAGCGTTCGCAGCTTTGGCAGGTCCGTAGTAAATGCCATTTTCTTTGTAAACGGCAATCGCATCAAGGTCACTTGGCATATTTGCTCCCTCAGAAACGCAGATAACACCTTGTGCTACGAGACGTTTTGCAGCTTCACCATTGATTTCATTTTGAGTAGCGCATGGCAAAGCGATATCGTAGTTGCCTGCGTAAGTCCATACAGATCCCTCATAGTAAGTTGCAGAAGGTTTTTCGGCAGCATACTCAGTCAAGCGGGCACGACGTTTTTCTTTGACATCCACAAGCAAATCAAAGTCAATGCCGTTTTCGTCAATAACATAGCCGTTTGAGTCAGAAACAGAGATGACAGTTGCACCAAGTTCTGTTGCTTTTTGAAGAGCGTACTGAGCAACGTTTCCTGAACCTGAAATGACTACTTTTTTGCCAGCGAAGCTTTGACCGTTGGCTTGAAGCATTTCTTCGGTATAGTAAACAAGTCCATAACCAGTCGCTTCTGGGCGAATCAAGCTACCGCCAAATCCAAGAGGTTTACCAGTCAAGACACCAGCGTCAAATTGACGAAGGCGTTTGTATTGACCATATAGGTAACCAATCTCGCGTCCTCCAACTCCGATGTCCCCTGCTGGTACATCAAGAGAAGGTCCGATGTGCTTTTGCAACTCAGTCATAAAGCTTTGGCAAAAGCGCATAACTTCCGCATCTGTTTTGCCTTTTGGATCAAAGTCTGAACCACCTTTACCACCACCGATTGGTAGACCAGTCAAAACATTTTTAAAGATTTGTTCAAATCCCAAGAATTTCAAGATTCCTTGGTTAACAGTTGGGTGGAAGCGAAGTCCGCCCTTGTAAGGACCAACTGCTGAGTTAAATTGCACACGGTAGCCACGGTTGACTTGTACCTTACCGTCACGATCCACCCAAGGGACACGGAAGCTAATCACACGTTCTGGCTCTGTGATACGAGCAAGGATGTTTTCTTCGATGTACTCTGGATGTTTTTCAAATACAGGCTCAAGGGTAGAGAAAAATTCTTCCACAGCTTGGAGGAATTCTGCCTCATGGCCGTTGCGTGCTTTAACCGTTTCAAAAGTGCTTTGAATGTATTCTTTAGCAGTTGTCATGTTGTACTCCTTGTATGTTATATTTTTTTACATGGGCTATTATAACAGAAATCATGAGACTTGTAAAGTCAAAAGACGAGAATTTTCTAAAAATTCGGACAATTAGAAACCGAACATTTATGTGAGAATGTGAGAGAAATTCCCCTAAAAATGAAGAGAGATGATATACTAGAGGGGAAGCAAAGTGAATGACGGATATCAGTTTTTGAGACTTAACGAGTATAAGGAGGACGCTATGCCATCGACCAAGACACGAATTGCAGATTTTATCTTTGAAAACTGCCTGATGAATGCGGCAGGGGTTGCCTGCATGACCATTGCAGAGTTAGAGGAAGTGAAAAACTCACAAGCAGGGACCTTTGTGACCAAGACGGCGACCTTAGAAGCACGCGCAGGAAATCCTGAGCCGCGTTATCAAGATGTGCCACTAGGGTCTATCAACTCTATGGGCTTGCCAAATCAGGGTTTGGATTATTACCTGGACTACCTCTTGGACTTGCAGGAAAAAGAGCCTGAGCGCACCTTCTTTTTATCTCTTGTCGGCATGTCGCAGGAGGAGACACATACGATTTTGAAGCAGGTCGAAGCAAGCGACTTCAAGGGCTTGACTGAGTTGAATTTATCTTGTCCAAATGTGCCAGGAAAGCCGCAGATTGCCTATGATTTTGAGACAACAGAGAAAATCTTGACAGAGGTATTCAGCTACTTTAAGAAGCCCTTGGGCATCAAGTTGCCGCCTTATTTTGACATGGTGCATTTTGATCAGGCGGCAGCGATTTTTAATCAATTCCCACTTGCCTTTGTCAACTGTGTCAACTCGATTGGAAATGGCCTCTACATCGAGGACGAGTCGGTGGTCATCCGTCCGAAGAACGGTTTTGGAGGAATCGGTGGCGAGTATATCAAGCCGACTGCGCTAGCAAATGTCCATGCCTTCTATCAGCGTTTGAAACCAGAAATCCAAATCATCGGAACGGGCGGCGTCTTGACAGGGCGCGATGCCTTCGAGCATATCCTCTGCGGAGCGAGCATGGTGCAGGTCGGAACGACCCTCCACAAAGAAGGCGTTGTAGCTTTTGAACGTATCACAGCAGAATTACAAGCCATTATGGCAGAAAAAGGCTATGAAAGCTTAGATGATTTCCGTGGGAAATTGCAATATATGGAAGAATAAAGGAGAAAAATATGGCAGAAATTTATTTAGCAGGCGGTTGTTTTTGGGGTGTGGAAGAGTACTTTTCACGCATTGATGGTGTGCTTGCGACAAGTGTTGGCTATGCCAATGGGCAGGTTGAGACGACGAATTACCAGTTGATTAAACAAACAGACCATGCAGAGACGATTTATGTAGAATACGATGAAGCAGTTGTCAGCTTGCGGGAAATCCTGCTCTATTATTTCCGCATTATTGATCCGCTATCGGTCAATAAACAGGGAAATGACGTAGGGCGCCAATATCGGACAGGGATTTATTACAAGAATGAGGCGCAGTTACCAACGATTGCCCAAGTCGTAGCAGAAATTGAGGAGCAATTAGGGCAGAAGATTGCAGTAGAAGTGGAGCCTTTGCGTCATTATATCTTGGCAGAGGATTATCATCAAGATTACCTCAAGAAAAATCCAAACGGCTATTGCCACATCAATGTCAATGATGCTTATCAACCCTTGATTGACCCCAAAGATTACCAAAAAGAATCCCAAGAAAGCTTAAAAGAACGCTTGTCAGAAGAGTCTTACCGCGTCACTCAAGAAAGTGCGACAGAGCGCCCGTTTCAAAATGCCTATTTTGACACGTTCGAAGAAGGAATTTACGTGGATATCACAACAGGAGAGCCGCTCTTTTTTGCCAGTGATAAGTTTGATGCTGGTTGCGGTTGGCCAAGTTTCACGCGCCCCATTGCCAAAGAAGTGATTCACTACTATCGTGATACAACACACGGCATGGAGAGAATTGAAGTGCGGAGCCGTTCTGGCAATGCCCATTTAGGACATGTCTTTACAGATGGACCGAAAGAAGAAGGCGGACTTCGCTACTGCATTAACAGTGCAGCCTTGCGCTTTATTCCAAAAGAAGAGATGGAAAAAGAAGGATACGGCTATCTTCTTCCTGCAATGCAGTAAAATAGTAGTAAAAAGCACCAAGTAGGTGCTTTTTTGATGATTCGAGGCTGAAAAATAATTTTAGGAGGATAACATTGTCTATGTTGATATTGATAATGCTCACTTTAAAAAGTCATTGTAGATGATAGTGAGATTCTCCAAGGATTATCAAATGGGAGTGAGACCCAATCGTGATGTCGTAGAAATCGTGAATCTACGGACAAGACAGTCTAAAGAGGAGAATTGCGAAGTCAGGAAAGCTAACAATAATCATTTTAAGTAAAAAAGAACTTCTGCTTTTATAAACTAAAACAGAAGTGCTCTTTCTCTTATTTATTAGGTAGGAAACAATGTTCAAAAGGTAAGGTTTTTCTGATATTCAATACCCTCTTGATAGAATAGAGCAAGAGGGTATTGAACACTATTGAGAATCTTTTTTTCGATTCGATACGATTTTTAGTACAACGTAGAAGGATGACAGTAGGCTTCCTAATAGCGTTGTATGCTTCGTTGAATCCCCTGTTTGAGGAAGTTCATAGGTCTTATGATATGGTTTTTCTGACTTCTTGGTGTCTTGACCTTTACCCATTTTAGATTCAGTTAGTTTTGCTTGAGAAGCTAGAGAAGTTTTCTTTAGAATGTTGCCTATCCTTGGTGCTAGAGTTCTTGAATGATTCTCTTCTTTAGGAACTTCATTTTGAAGCTCTTCATTTTTAGAAGTTTCATTTTGAGGCATTTCTTTTTTAGGAGTCTCGTTTTGATTGTTCTCATTTTTAGGATTCTCTTCTTTAGGAACTTCATTCTTAGAATTCTCATTTTTAGGAGCTTCGTTTTGAGAGTTCTTCTTTTCAGGAGTTTCTTTTTTAGGCATCTCATCTTTAGGATTCTCTTTTTCGGGGACATCAGGCTGATGATTTTCCTTGTTGAGAATCTCGGTAAGTTTTATATGAGAATAATTACCTGCGAAGTCTTCAACCACATAAGTTAGTTGTTCAAGTGTCAGCTCAGTTACTTCTCCTGATTCGGTATGAGTTGTGCTTGGGATGCTAAAAGTTCCGTCAGGCTGTGCTTCTATATAGCGAATAACTGGTAGTTCGTCCTCTATATCAGTGTAGGCTAACCGCTCTCGCAAAATAGGAGTTGTTCCTGTGGATTGTTCTTTAGGGGTGACTTTGACGAATCGAGAAGTGTGATCATAAGTCGCTGATGAAGGTAGTACAGGTGGGGTAGTATTGAGTGTCAAATAGAAATCCATGGACTGTTCTTTTGCTCCTTCAGAAATAGGAGTAAATACGATACGATAGATATACTTCCCATCCCCTACATACTGTCCACCTTGGTCTTTTCCATCCCATCTAGTTTTTTCAAAAGTAGTAGTAGCACCCGTTTTTTCTAAGGATTCGCTGTAATGCTTATCAGCTCTTGAGGGTTCTGAGCTTTCCCAGATAGGATTTGTGAGGTCAGATGTTCGATAAACCTTGGCTTTTAAATCTTTTACATTGCGTAAAAGTGTTCCTCTAAATACAACGGTGTCCATGACACCATCCCCATTTGGTGAAAGGGCTAGATAAGGTTTTCCATCTTTGAAGACTAATGTTTTGATATCGTTTGTACCTGCTTTATCATAAGTCCCTAAAACAGTAGTAGAGCGAAATTCCAAGGCTTCTTCTTCAATGAAATCTGGACGTTTTGATTCTTGCACATATCCCCAAGATCCATATTGACTAAGGAGAGCTGTAAAGTTCTGTGCTTTAAATTCTTTAAATTCACTGACCTCAAATTCGCCATCCTTTAGATGGTTAGGTCGTGCATAATAAAATGTTTTATTTGGACTTTCATAGATGGATTGTTCGATGGCTCTTAAATCAGCGAACTTACCTGCTCCACGAAAACCAATGAAAGGAATGCTCATTATTTCAGAATCATTGGGAGAGGTCATAAAGCGGATAAAGCCGTCCAAAAAGTAGCCGTTAGGCATTTGTTTTATCAACTGGTTGTGAAACTTGCTAACATCAATAGGGATAGTAATGTCTAGTGTACTATTTGCTGGAACAACTACTGTTTTAATATCCGTTGTTAGTAAATGCTTTGGTGCAAGTGCAAAATGTTCCCCTTCTACTTTATCGGTTGCAAGATGTGCTGTATAGTAAAATTTAGTAGGGGTAGAGCTTAAGTTATGAATTTTAGCCGTTAGATGAAATCTATCTTTTACATCCCCAAGATGTATCTTACTGTTCCCATTTTGATCGGTCACATAAGCAGTCGCAAGGGCAGCTTTTTTTGCATCTACAAGACCAGCTCCTTGTTGTCGTGGTGAAATATAAGCTTTTTCTTGTTCATTAAAGATAGCAGTAGCTGAGCTCATCAGAATCTGTTTTATGAATGGTGCCAGCTCTTTTGGTGTTTTGTTTGGAAAACGTTTTTGATAGATAGGTTTTAAGAGATTGACTAACCCAGCAACATGGGGAGCTGCGGAACTCGTACCGTTAATCAATTCATAGTTATGATCTCCTTTGAAAGAAGCTGAGTAGGTGAAGCCTCCTGGGGCTGCAACGTCTGGTTTTATATGACCATCTGCCGTAAGTCCCCAACTGGAGAAATTTCCGATCTGATTGCCACCAGGATTTTGAAAAATTTGATAGTTCTTAGGAAACGATAATGTTTGATTTTGCTTGTTTAACAAGGCTTGCCCATCTTTTTGACTGATAAAGCCAGACGGTATTTTGGCAAGTTTTTCAGGTAATGGTAATGTTAGATTTTCTCCTGCTACATTATTATAAATAAGCACCCCTGCTGCGCCACTTGCGATTGCATTAGTAATTTTATCAGCAAATCCAATCTCTCCACGCTGAATCAACACAATCTTTCCTTTTGAGTTAATTGTTTTAAAGTCTTCTTCTCGTCCAAATTTAGCGTCAACAAACTTGTATTGTTTATTTTTGTCAAATCCAGTCAGTAAACCTTGACTGGTGGAGATGGCAATTTTTTCTTGTGTTGATGTTGTGAGATACTCACTGTAAATATAAGGATTTTGGTAAGCAGCGACACTGATCACATCCTCTGATAAACCTGGGGAGGCAATGACCCCAAAGTCGGGATTGGTTGCTAATGGTTTTTTGGACGTATCTCCAAACGCACGGTCGTTTCCTGCGCTTGCTACCAAGAAAACGCCTTTTTCTTTGGCTAATTGGATGGCTTTTACTACATCTGGGTGCAAATTATCTTTTGAATCTCCACCTTTTCCATAGCTCATATTGATACTATCGGCACCTAGATTGATGGCGTCTATCATGGCTTTGGCTCTTAATTCATCAGCTCCTCCAACGACTTTCATAAATATCAGTTGAGATTGAGGAGCAACACCAGTCATTTTCAAGCCATTTTCCATAGCCTGTGTACTTTCTCCGACTGCAATACCAGATACATGACTTCCATGTGTATCTGTGCCTGCGATGTCATCGTTGTTTTTAAGATAGTTATGGGCAAAAATAACTTTGGATGAAATCCATTTGCCATAATCAATCTTTGCTGCTTCTTTTAAGCCGTTCAAATCCTGCTCTGTTTTTACTTTAGGTGTTTTAAGATTTGTAGGTGAGAAAATCTCATGCTGGCTATTTAGCTCACTGTCAAGGATTGCGGTTACGGTCCCTGCTCCTTGTTGGCTATCTTCCCAAATTTTTGTAACATTCGTGCTGTCTAATTCGGAGCTAAGAGTGGTTTCTGGATTTGAAGAAGGTACTTCTGATTCTAAAGGTTGAACCTCTGATACACCTTCAGCTTCATTGATAGCAGGTGTCGTGTTGTCTTTTATTTCCGTGGTGACGCTAGGTAGGCTTTCTTCCTGCGCTTCGACTTGCTTGGCATGTGCCATCAAGATACTGGTGGTTATCAATGATACCGCTAGTAATTGCTTCTTATGACTATCTCTTTTCATACGATCCTCCAACTGTTGTTCAATATTTTTTGCCTATCTACGCAAATAGGTTAGTAAATACTGTGAGCATTGTATAATAAATCATGAAATTGTTCAATGTTGCAAGACATGTCAAACTGATGTAGAGGCGCTCGAATGCAGAAATTCACACATATTTGATGGATAAAAACAGTTAAAACATACATGATGTGTAGTGCTATGGCGACGATATTTGATGCTTTATACAGTTCTATTTTTTAACGTAGATGGATAGTATTTTTCTGTTAATAGGGATATTTCACAAACATGCTATAATTTTGACTGGTTAGACAATCCAGCTCTTTTTGAAAAGTGTATCGAAAAGATTGTGAAGTTTTTCTGAGAACATTTTCCCTTATAACTTCTACCTATACCCCATGATAGATTTTTGGTATTGGACAGAAAAAGAGCTAGATGGTACACTGGATATATCAATTTGAGATAGACAAAGGAGATAAATGATGACGTTTAAGAAATTATTAACACTTGGTTTTGTTGGTGTGGCAGCTGTGACTTTGGCTGCTTGTGGAGGAGGGAATTCTTCTGATGGTGGCAAGGATACGAAGATCACAGTGGTAGCCTCACCAGCTCCGCACGCAGAAATCTTAGAAGCAGCAAAACCAATCTTGGAAAAAGAAGGCTATAGCTTGGACATTAACATCGTAAACGACTATGTGACACCAAATAAAATCGTTTTTGATGGAGATGCGGATGCTAACTTCTTCCAACACACCCCTTATCTTGAGAAGTTCAACAAGGAAAACAACGAAGACCTTGTGAGCGTGGGAAATGTGCACATCGAACCACTAGCTATTTACTCTAAGAAGTACAAATCCATCAAAGATTTGCCAGAGAATGCGACGGTTTATGCTTCAACCAACCCAGCAGAGGTCGGACGTTTCATTGATTTGTTTGTGAAAAATGGCTTGATGACCTTAAAAGACGGTGTGGATCCTGTGACAGCGCAGTTGACTGACATTGCAGAAAACAAGAAAAATATCCAAATCAAGACAGAGATTGCTCCTGAGTTCTTGGTGAAAACCTATGAAAATGACGAGGGAGATGCGGTGATTATCAATTCAAACTTTGCGATTGATGCTAAACTTTCGCCAGTTAAAGATTCGATTGCGATTGAAGATGAGTCTTCACCATATGCAAACTTAATTGCGGTAAAACCAGCAGATAAGGACAAAGATAAGATTAAAGCCCTTGTCAAGGTTTTACAAAGTGATGATATCAAGAAATTCATCGAAGATAAATACAAAGATGGCTCAGTCATTCCTGCTAAATAGTAGGACGATGAGAAACCAACGAACTAGCTTGAGCTTTTTCTATCTGAGGGCTGCTAGCTAGTTCGTTTTTCTGGTGAAGAAGAGGAAAGGAAGAAAGATGATTCGGATTGAAGATGTATCAAAGGTCTATGAGACCAAGCAAGGACGAGTAACAGCGGTCAACCATGTGTCACTTGCGATTGAAAAGGGAGATATTTTTGGGATTATTGGGTTTTCAGGAGCAGGGAAAAGTACCTTGGTACGTTTGCTCAATGGTTTAGAGAGTGTGTCGTCTGGGAAGATTTTTCTAGGTGGCAAGGATATTACCAGCCTTAAAAAGAAAGAATTACTAGAAACTCGCAAGAAAATTTCCATGATTTTCCAGCATTTCAATCTCCTATGGTCACGGACAGTGGAAGAAAATATTGCCTTTCCGCTAGAAGTGGCAGGAGTGCCAAAGGAGGAGCGCCAACAACGTGTTAAGGAATTGATTGGTTTAGTGGGCTTAGAGGGGCGTGAAAAATCCTATCCTGCTCAACTTTCTGGTGGACAAAAGCAGCGGGTCGGTATTGCGCGTGCTCTTGCTAATCAGCCGGAAGTCTTGCTCTGTGATGAGGCGACAAGTGCGCTAGATCCAAAAACGACCAAGGATATTTTAAATCTGCTGGTGGATATTAACAAGAAATTGGGCTTGACCATTGTTATGATTACCCATGAGATGCATGTGGTGAGCCAGATTTGCCACAAGGTTGCGGTGATGGAAAATGGGCAAGTCGTAGAAGAAGGCAAGGTAATTGATGTCTTTAAACATCCGCAAAAAGCCATCACTCAGCAGTTTGTCGGTGAAGAGCGTTCTGAAGAAGATTTGACGCAGGTCTTTGCTCACTTAGAAGGGGCGTTGAATGTGGGTGCAGTAGCACGAATTCAGTATTTGGGTGAGAGCGCAGGAACGGGTGCCCTGGCAGAAGTGATCCGTCAGTTGGATGTATCAATTTCGATTTTACAAGGGAAGGTCAATATCACGCAGGAAGGACCGATTGGAAGCTTGATTGTAGTGATTGAAGATGTAAGCAAGGTAGGAGCTGTCATTGAGCAACTCAGCCAGAAAGGAATGAAAGTGGAGGTATTGGAGCATGTATAAAGCAGTTCAAATAGGCTTTTTTGAGCTTTTAGAGGATATGTTGAGCTTTCAGAATGTCGAATGGGGTGAGGTCTTAAAGGCAACTCAAGAAACCCTTTATATGACCTTGATTTCAACGGCTTATGTGTTTGTGATTGGCTTGATTTTAGGCTTATTCTTGTATTTGACAGGACCTGGGAAAATGCTCCAAAACAAGGTGGCAAATGTCATTTTAGCAGGGCTTATCAATATCTTCCGCTCCGTTCCTTTCATCATTCTCTTGGCGCTTTTGATGCCTTTTACCAAGGTTTTGATGGGGACAATTTTGGGACCTCGTGGAGCTTTGCCTACCTTGGTGATTAGTGCAGCGCCCTTTTACGCTCGTTTGGTGTCCATTGCCCTAAATGAAATTCCATCTGGGGTGATTGAAGCGGCAGAATCCATGGGAGCAAATACCTGTCAGATTATTTTTAAGGTCTTGATTCCTGAGTCTTCACCTGCCCTTGTGTCAGGAATTACCGTGACAGCCATTGCCTTGGTCGGCTCAACTGCTGTTGCTGGAGTTATCGGTGCTGGAGGGCTAGGAAATCTGGCTTATCTCATCGGATTTACACGCAATAAGCAGGATATTGTCTTGGTATCAACTATTGCTATTTTGATTTTGGTCTTTATCTTGCAATTTATCGGAGATTTTGTGACCAAGAAATTGGACAAACGTTAATATCATAAAGAGTGAGATTCAATCGTAGTTGGAAATTGCGATTGGTCTTGCTCTTTTTTCTAAATAAGATAAGGGATTATCTAAATTTTGAATAATATGGGATAGAATTATAAAAAATGTCTGTCTTTTTGAATAAATTCGTATCTTTTTTCTTTGTTTTTTAAAAAATGGTTGAGTTTTTCTGATTCTCTTGTTATAATAGCAAAAATCAAAAACCAGCAGTGGGGAAAAAGGAGGAGCAATGAAAGCGTTTAAACATGTAACCTTAGTGACCTGTGATGAGGAGTTTCAGATTTTTAAAGACGGACTTTTGGTCATTGATGGCGCAAAAATTGCCTATGTGGGACCTAGCAATCAGGCGATGTTGGATCAGTGTGAAGAGATTGTAGATGGTGAGGGCAGCTGGATTTTACCAGGTTTGGTTAATTGCCATACTCATAGTCCTATGACGGTTTTGCGAGGGATTCGTGATGATAGCAATTTGCATGAGTGGCTAGAAGACTATATTTGGCCTGCTGAGAGTCAGTTCACACCTGAGGTGACGACGCAGGCGGTCAAGATGGCTTTGGCTGAAATGCTACGCTCAGGTACGACGACTTTCAATGACATGTACAATCCTCAAGGGGTGGATATTCGTGCTATTTATCAAGCAGTGAAAGCATCTGGCATGCGTTGCTATTTTTCTCCGACCTTGTTTAGTAAAGATGGTGAATCAACAGAAGAGACGATTGCGCAGACACGGCAGACAATTGAGGAGATTTTGTCGTATCAAGATGAACGTTTTCGTGTCATGGTGGCACCGCACTCTCCCTATACATGTAGTACAGACTTGCTCGTAGAAAGCCGTGCTTTAGCGAAAGAATTGAACTTGCCCCTACACATTCATGTGGCAGAGACGGAGCGAGAAAGTCAGATGATCTTGGAGCGCTATGGCAAGCGTCCTCTTGCTTACTTGGAGGAATTGGGCTATTTGGATTGGCAAGCTGTCTTTGCCCACGGTGTGGAGTTAAATGAAGCAGAAATCGCTCGCTTAGGTCAATCACAGGTCGGCATTGCCCACAACCCTATCAGTAATCTCAAGCTAGCATCAGGCATTGCTCCGATTACAGATCTGCAAAAGCAAGGCGTGACAGTCGGTATTGCGACAGACTCGGTAGCTTCTAACAATAACTTAGATTTATTTGAAGAGGGGCGCACAGCAGCACTCCTTCAAAAAATGCGGACTGGAGATGCGAGTCAATTTCCGATTGAGACAGCTTTAAAAGCAATGACAATCGAAGGGGCTAAGCTTTTAGGGATGGAGCAGGAGATTGGGAGCCTTGAGGTTGGAAAACAGGCGGACTTTCTCATGATTCAGCCAAAGGGCAAGATTCATCTCTATCCAAGAGAACATATGCTTTCGCACTTAGTCTATGCAGCTAAAGGGCAGGATGTGGATCAGGTCTATATCGCAGGTCAGCAGGTCGTACGTGACGGCGAAGTTTTGACGGTTTATATGCGGGAAATCTTTGACAATCCTCTTTTATAGTCATTTAGTTTTCATTTATTATGTCGATAACTCGTATTGTTTCCACAGTCTAGGAGACTGTTGGAGGTTGGAAATAGGGCTAGTGAAGAAACATTCGCTAGCTTCTTTTGCTAGGATGTTGATTTATCAACGTTTTACAAATCAGATAAGGCTGCGTCAAATTGTTAGAACTATAAAATGTAACGAGATCAAGGAATTTTGTCTCAACCTATCAGCTGATCTAAGTTCTGCCTGCGTGTACGAAGTCAACACGAAACAACTATCTAACATCGTTGAATGAGTGGGAGTGAGAAGCAGTGGTACGTTTTAAGTTTCGATTGTGCTCGCTCTTTTTTGATCGGTTTAGGCTAGATAGATCTATGAGAGAGTTTATAGGGATATGCTTAATATGAAAAGAAAATGGGGGCTTTTTATCCTTAGGTAAAATTTTTTCAAAAAGTTTTGGAAAACGCTTGCATTTTTTTAAAATTCTGTTATACTAAGAATGTGGATTGTTACTGGTCATGCAGGCAAAACCTAGTTAAATACGAAATATTGGGAAATAGGAGTCATCTATTTCTTACTGTTTGGTATTTACCTAGGTTTTTTTGTACCCTATTTTCATATATCAGCGCTGGGATGAGCTAGGGCTTGACCAAAAGAACATAAAGGAGGAGAATCCATGGCAAAATATACAGCACTTGCACAAGATATTTTAGACCACGTTGGTGGAGCAGAAAATGTCAGCGGTTTGAAACATTGTGTTACGCGCTTGCGTTTTAACTTGAAAGATGAAGGAAAAGCAGATACGGATTATTTGAAACAATTAGATGGGGTTGTGACCGTTGTTCAAGCAGGTGGTCAGTATCAAGTTGTAATCGGTAATCACGTTCCAGAAGTTTATGCAGAAGTCTTGAAAGTCGGTAATCTTCAAGGATCTGGTACGGTGGATGCAGATGAAGAAGATGGACCAAAAGGCAATCTCTTTGAGCGATTTGTGGATCTGGTTTCAGGTATTTTCCAACCTTTCTTGGGTCCTCTTGCAGCAGCAGGGATTATCAAAGGGATCGTAGCCATTTTAGGCGTGTCAGGGATGAGCCATGACAATAGCGCTCTTTATGCGATTTTAGAAGCCACTGGCGATGGACTTTTCCAATTTATGCCAATGTTGATTGCCATTACCTCTGCTCGTAAGTTCAAAATGAATGAGTTTACAGCGCTTGCGATTGCTGGTTCTCTGGTTTATCCAACCTTGCCTGCAACAGTGGCAGGATTAGCAGAGGCAAAACTTTCTCATGTTTTGGGAATTCCATTTGAATTGCCATCATCTGGTAGCTATCTACAAACAGTTATGCCAATTATCTTGGCAATCTGGGTAGCTTCTCATGTTGAGAAATTCATGAAAAAAGTCACACCTGACGTGGTGAAATTATTTGTTGTTCCATTTGCAACCTTGTTTGTGACAGTGCCTCTCACTTTCTTGGTGGTTGGACCTGTGGCAAATCTTGCCTCAGACCTCTTGTCTAGTGTCTTTACAGCCATTATGGGCTTCAGTCCTTTGATTTACGGGCTCTTACTTGGTGCTTTATGGCAAGTCATGGTGATGTTTGGTCTTCACTGGGCACTTGTACCGCTTGCGATCTTGCAATTCTCTCAAAATGGTTGGACAGATATTTTGCTTGCGGCAGCTCTTCCAAACTTCACACAGACAGGTGTCTTAGCTGCGATTTACCTAAAAACGAAAGAACAAAAAGTCAAAACCCTAACCGTTCCAGCTTTCATCTCTTCTATCTTTGGAGTTACTGAGCCGGCAATTTACGGAATCACCCTTCCAATGAAAACCCCATTTTACATTTCATGTGTGGTTTCTGGTTTGATTGGTGCAGCCTTATCCTTCTTTAATGTTAAATCCTATGGCTTCGGAGCTCTTGGAATTTTCCAATTTCTAGCTTATGTCAGTTCAGAAGGCTTAATGCCAATGTGGATTATGATTGGCTTTAGTGTTCTTGCAGTTGTTGCTTCCTTTGCTGTTCAAATGGCACTTCCAGTGCCAACGCTTTATGCAAAAGCAGAAGTGAGTGAGTTAGTTGCATCTGCTGAGGAAAAACAAGAAGGTGCTGAGCAAGTTATTACTAGCCCATTGGCAGGGGAAGTCATCGCTCTCTCAGACACTCCAGATGCGGTATTTGCAAGTGGTGCAATGGGACCAGGGATTGCGGTTGAGCCAAGTGTTGGTGAAGTTGTAGCTCCAGCAGATGGATTTGTCCGCCTTTTATTCCCAACCAACCATGCGATTGGTTTGGCAACAGAGGATGGAACAGAAGTTCTTATCCATGTAGGGATGGATACCGTAGCTCTAAATGGTGATGGCTTTACAGCCCATGTCACTCAAGGTTCTCGTGTCCGTAAAGGTCAACTGCTTCTCACATTTGACATTGAAAAAATCAAGGAAGCTGGCTATCCAGTGACTACACCAGTCATTGTGACAAGCCCAACGACGACTATTCAGGTTACAGACGCAACAAACGTAAATATCGGTGATTACTTGTTAACAGCTGTTAAATAGAATTGAAAAATAAGTAGCGAGGAAGAATTTTCCTCGCTTTTGCTTTATTTTGAGTTGTAATGATGCTAGAAAATCAAATGGAAAATTGATATAATAATAAAAAGGAGAGTGCTTATGAAGAAATCAGCATTTTTAGCAGGTTTGCTTTCTGCAGTAGGAATTGCAGCAATTTCGGTTTTATTGGTTGAATCTTTGATGGAGAGTCCTAAGAATGAGCCAGAGCAAAAAGTTGTTCATACCGCTCGCGTCATGGCGCATGGTGATTTATTGTACCACGATGTGGTCTATATGAGTGCCTTGAGAGAAGATGGAAAATATGATTTTTCAGAGAACTTTCAATACGTCAAGCCTTGGTTTGAACAGGCGGATTTGATGATTGGTGATTTTGAAGGCACGATTCATCCAGATTATCCCTTGGCAGGCTATCCTTTGTTTAATGCGCCAAAGGATGTGCTGACTGCGATTAAGGATGCAGGGTATGATGTCCTTGATTTAGCCCATAATCATATCTTGGATTCTGGGCTAGAGGGTGTGAGTACAACGGTGAATGCCTTTGATGAAGTAGGAATTGATACGGTTGGAGTGTACACGAAAGAACATCGTGATCAGGCACCGTTATTGATAAAAGAAGTTAACGGTATTAAAATTGCGATTCTAGCGTATTGCTATGGTTTTAACGGCTTAGAGGAAGGTTTAAGTAAAAAAGACTATCAAAATGTTCTCTCAAATTTAGATGAAGAACGCATGAAAGAGGAATTGAAAAGAGCTGAAAAAGAAGCAGATGTGACCGTTGTCATGCCGCAGATGGGAGTGGAGTACCAGCTAGAGCCGACAGACGAGCAGGTAGCCTTGTATCACAAGATGATTGACTGGGGAGCAGATGTAATTTTTGGTGGACATCCTCATGTCGTTGAGCCTTCTGAGATTGTGGAAAAAGATGGGGAGAAGAAGTTGATTATCTATTCAATGGGGAACTTTATCTCTAATCAGCGGATTGAAACCATGGACGGAGTACCAACGGCAGAATGGACAGAGCGTGGTGTCTTGATGGACGTTACTTTTGAAAAAGTTGGTCAAAAAACGAAGATTCAAACAGCAACAGCACACCCAAGCTGGGTCAGTCGGATTCCGACAGGTCGTTATTCATCTGAAGGGTATGACCTGTATCAGTACCAGACCTATATCTTAGAGGATTTGATCGAAGGTGGGAAATACCGTGAGCAGTTGGACTCAGAAACAAAAGAGCGAGTGGACCGTGCTTATCAAGAAATGAATGAGCATGTGCATTTGAATTGGAAATAGATAGCGTCATGTCGTTTTCATGTATTGCATTACTAACTGACTGTGTCTTGTTAAATTAAAACTAAACAACGATAAAAAACAGCTTACAATAGAGCATCAGTTCAGTTGTAAGCTGTTTTTATGATCGGCTAGCCAGTTTGAGCTTTTCGGTACTGGCTAGGGGTCAGGTGATAGTATTTTTTGAATTGCCGATTGAAATTAGACAGGTTATTAAAGCCCACTTGGCTGGAAATCTCTAAAATCGAGAGGGTCGAATGTTCCAGTAACTCTGTGGCTTTTCGCAGGCGAAACTGGATAATGTACTCCATGCAGGAAGTTCCTAGATGTTTTTTAAAGAAATTCATAAAATGCGTCTGACTATATCCGCAAAGGGTGGCTAGCTTTTCCACAGTGAGCTCGTCTTGGTAATGGTCGTTAATGTGGTCGATAATGGTGCGGATTTTTTCCTCTTTGCGGTAGCCTTCAAGAGACATCTCCTTAGAGCGCACATAGCCGTGGATAAAGAGGAGGTGGAGGAGCTGGTGTAGCTGAGCTTTGAGTTCAAGCTCAAAAAAATCTCTACGATAATAGCCAATCTCCATGGCAGTGAGGAGACATTTGCGAATGTTTTCATAGCCAGCTTGATGAGGTTTGATGACACGGACAAAATCGAGTTGTCCATGATAGAGGGGCTGGAGATATTGGAGACTAACCTGATCCACCGTTGAAAACCCTAACAAGTCCAAGTGAACGTTAATCGCATCCATGAAATGCTCCTTATGACCAATCGGGTGAATCGAGTGCAGAGCATTTGGGCGGATAAGGATAATGTCCCCAGCTTCACTGTTAAAATAGTCATAATCGATATGAAATTGTGCAGTGCCCTCATGCACATAAATCAGCTCCATATCCGTATGCCAGTGAAATAAAATGTCTGGCTGTCCATTTTGCGTATAGGTACGGGTGATGGAGTAGGGCGTTAAGGGATTTTTATAGGTGCTATTTTTATGTAATTGACCAAGGTCTAGCATAGGATTGCCTTTCTAGTAGGATAGTATCAGTTTATTATAGAATTGTGTTAGAAAAAAGAATTTACCTTTATTATAATATAAGTAAGTAAAAATTGAAAGGGCTTAACAAGATGACACGATTTCCTGAGAATTTCCTATGGGGCGGTGCAACAGCTGCCAATCAATATGAGGGAGCTTACAACCTAGACGGCAAAGGCTTGTCTGTGCAAGATGTAACTCCAAAAGGTGGTTTTGGACCGATTACAGATGAGCCAACACCTGATAATCTCAAATTAGAAGGGATTGATTTCTACCATCGTTATAAGGAAGATATCGCTTTGTTTGCTGAAATGGGCTTCAAAGTCTTTCGGACTTCGATTGCTTGGTCACGGATTTTCCCAAATGGAGATGAGGAAACTCCAAATGAAAAAGGCTTGCAATTTTATGACGATTTATTTGATGAATTGGTAAAATACGGTATTGAGCCTTTAGTGACACTGTCCCACTATGAAACACCGCTTCATTTGGCGCGTGAGTATAATGGCTGGGCAAGTCGTGATTTGGTTGGCTTTTATGAACGCTATGTGCGTACAGTCTTTACTCGTTACAAGGACAAGGTCAAATACTGGTTAACGTTTAATGAGGTCAACTCCGTGCTCCATGCTCCATTTATGAGTGGAGGCATTGTGACACCTCTTGAAGAATTATCGAAGCAAGACTTGTATCAAGCAGTACACCATGAGTTGGTGGCGTCAGCTCTTGCGACGAAGATCGGTCATGAGATCAATCCAGACTTCAAGATTGGTTGTATGGTGCTTGCCATGCCCGCCTATCCGATGACCTCTGACCCACGAGATGCGCTAGCTGTTCGTCTCTTCAACAATCAAAACTATCTCTTCTCGGACATTCATGCCCGTGGAAAATATCCAAACTACATCAAACGTTTCTTTAAAGAAAATGGCATTGAGATTCAATTTGCTGAAGGCGATAAGGAATTGCTTGAAAATCACACAGTTGACTTTATTTCCTTTAGCTATTACATGAGTGTTGCTCAAGCCCACAATCCTGAAGCCTATAATAGTGGCATTGGAAATATCCTAGGAGGTGTAACTAATCCGTATCTTGAAAGCTCTGAGTGGGGCTGGCAGATTGACCCGATTGGCTTACGCTTAGTCTTAAATGATTTTTATGATCGCTATCAATTACCACTATTCATCGTCGAAAATGGACTCGGAGCAAAAGATGTGCTGGTAGAAGGACCAAATGGTCCAACGGTTGAAGATGATTATCGCATTGATTATTTGAGAAAACACTTAGAGCAAGTCGGAGAAGCACTGGAAGATGGTGTAGAGGTCATGGGCTATACAACATGGGGTTGTATCGACCTTGTCTCTGCCTCTACGGCTGAAATGAGCAAACGCTATGGTTTCATCTATGTGGATAGAAATGACGATGGTACAGGAACTCTTGCTCGCTATAAGAAAAAATCCTTTGATTGGTACAAGGAAGTCATTGCGACTAACGGTGCTGATTTATAGATTTATTTGTCTTTCCTTACAAAACTGGACTCGCCATCCAGTTTTTTGACGTCTTCTGCGGTATAATAAGGTATCAAGGAAAAGAGGTGGCTGATGGCGGTTCAATTATTAGACCAGTGGTTGGAAAAGGAGCAGGAAAAAATTTGTCAAACCTATCAAGACCTAAATCGTTTGGCGCATAAAGAGCCTGAAATGGTCTTTTTGGGAGATTCGATTGTAGAGTATTATCCTGTGGGTGAATTACTTGCATCTCAAAAACATTTGGTCAATCGTGGTGTTCGTGGTTATCACACGCAGATCTTGCTGAAAAATATAGAGCGACTATTAGCAGGGGATTGCTTGGACAAGGTTTTTATCTTGATTGGCACCAATGATTTGGGAAAAGGCTTGTCTCAAAAGGAAATCGTAGAGAATGTAGAGAGAATCGTGCAAGAAATTTTTCAACGCTATCCTTTGGTGGAGGTTTATCTCTTGTCGATTTTACCCGTTCATGAGGGTGAGAGCTATCGTGATAAGGTTTATATCCGCCGAAATCAAGATATTAAGGCGGTTAATCAAGCTTATCAGGAGTTAGCTCAGAGCTTTGTTCATCTGCATTATTTAGATTTTTATGCACGCTTTTTAGATGAAACTGGTCAGCTACATCCAGATTTTACCACGGATGGTCTGCATTTGAGCGTAGAGGGATATGTGGAGTTATCACGTTTATTGCAGGAGTATGTGTGAATTTTCAAGTTTTTGTATAGTTTTCTTCTATAACTATCTATAAATAAATATAGAAGTTATTGCTACGACAAGGATTTTTATGAGCAAATAAATCAAGGTATAGTTTTTAGCTATACCTTTTGCTATGCATTTTCAATTATACAGAAAAGCATTTTTCTGATAAGATAGGGGCAAGAAAGATTTTGGAGGCGTTTTTATGGTAACAAGTATCATTGGATTCCCACGTTTGGGTGAATTTCGTGAGTTAAAATTTACAACTGAAAAATACTTTAGAGGAGAAATTGGCGAAGCAGAATTGCTAGAAACTGCCAAGAACCTCCGCAGCAAGCATTGGAACTTGGTCAAAGAAGCAGGTATTTCAGAAATTCCTAGCAATGACTTTTCTCATTATGATAATGTTTTGGACACCGCCTTCCTACTGAATGTAGTTCCTAAAGCGGTACAGAACTTAGACTTGACGGATTTGGAGCGCTATTTTGCTTTGGCGCGTGGCTATCAAGGGGAAAAAGGCGATATCAGAGCTCTGCCGATGAAAAAATGGTTCAATACCAACTACCACTATATCGTACCGAAATTTGAAAAGGATACGGAAGTTCGACTTTCATCCAATAAGATCTTTGATGAATTTGCAGAAGCAAAAGTGCAAGGTTTAACGACCCGTCCTGTTTTAATTGGTCCTTTTACCTTCTTGCAGCTGGCAGACTATGAAGAAGGAGTTTCGGCTACTGACTTTGTGGAAAAGATTGTCGCAACCTATCAAGCAATTTTTGCCAAATTAGCAGAGCTGGGGGCTGAGAAGATTCAGCTGGATGAGCCGAGCTTAGTCAAGGACCTATCTGCTGATGAAAAAGCCCGTTTCTTAGATATTTACAAGAAACTATTAGCTGATAAAAAAGGCTTGTCTGTCCTTGTTCAAACCTATTTTGGCGATGTGCGAGATGTCTATTCCGACTTGATTGCTCTTCCAATTGACGGCTTGGGACTTGACTTTGTTGAAGGGAAAAAGACGCTTGACCTCGTCTCAACAGGTTTCCCGGCAGACAAGGTCCTCTACGCAGGTATTGTCAACGGAAAAAACATCTGGCGCAATGACTACAAAAAGAGCCTTGCCATTTTAGAAAACATTCCTGCTGATAATATCGTGCTGAACACCTCTTGCTCGCTACTTCATGTGCCATTTACAACGGAAAATGAAGAATTTGAAGCAGCTATCCTGCAACATTTCGCCTTTGCGGTGGAAAAACTAGCTGAACTCCGTGACTTGGATGCGATTAGAACAACTGGTGGAGCTGATATCTTAGAGCAAAACAAAAACTTGTTTGCGGCAGCACGAGTTGGAAAAAATACAGAATTAGCACATCGCATCGCAGGCTTGACAGATGCGGATTACACTCGCTTACCAGCCTTTAGCGAACGTGAAATCTTGCAGGCAGAGCGCTTCAACTTACCAGATTTGCCAACGACTACCATCGGTTCCTTCCCGCAGACAGAAGATGTGCGAGCAACCCGTCTTGCCTTCCGTAGAGGTGAGGTATCTGAAGAAGCGTACGATGTCTTTCTCGCCAAGCAAATTGATGATTGGATCAAGTGGCAGGAAGAAGTCGGCTTTGATGTCCTTGTCCATGGTGAATTTGAACGCAATGACATGGTGGAGTATTTCGGTCAGAATCTCTCTGGCTACCTCTTTAGTAAGAACGGTTGGGTCCAATCCTACGGTATGCGCGGTGTGAAACCACCGATTATCTGGGGCGATGTTACCCGCTTGCAGCCAATCACCGTCAAATGGTCCAGCTATGCCCAAAGTAGGACAAATAAGCCTGTCAAGGGCATGCTGACAGGGCCTGTGACCATTCTCAACTGGTCCTTCCCTCGTGAAGATATCTCCATCAAGGAGTCAACCTTGCAGATTGCGCTAGCCATTAAAGAAGAGGTGCTGGATTTGGAAGCAGCTGGTATCAAGATTATCCAGATTGATGAGGCGGCACTACGGGAGAAATTGCCGCTGCGCAGAAGCGACTGGTACGAGGATTACCTCGACTGGGCTATTCCGGCTTTTCGTTTGGTGCATGCAAGTGTTGCACCTGACACACAGATTCATACTCACATGTGTTACAGCGAATTTACTGATATTATCCCAGCTATTGACAATATGGATGCAGATGTCATCTCCTTTGAAGCGAGTCGCTCCAACCTTGTGATTTTGGATGAATTAAAAGCTCAAGACTTCCAAACGCAGGTCGGACCTGGTGTGTATGACATTCACTCACCGCGTGTACCAGCTGAAGGCGAAATCGACCACACGATTGAAGCAATTCTTGCCAAAGTCCCAAGCCGCAAGGTCTGGATCAATCCCGACTGCGGACTCAAGACCCGTGGTGTCAAAGAAACCCGTGAAAGTCTCATTCGCTTAGTTGAAGCTGCTCGGGCTGCACGTCAATCGATTACTGATTAGGGAGTGGGACAAAAATCGTGATTTCGAAGAAATCGATTTTGTAGTCTTCGCTTTCTAGTTTTTAGGCTCAGGTATTAACAGTCACTCCCCTGACTGTCCTCGCCTTCTAGTTTTCAAGCTTAGGTATTCACAGTCCACTGGACTGTGAATATCCCGCAAGTTGACTAGCTTCCACAATTGAGAATTGTGGAAGGTTGGAAATAGAGCTAGCGAAGATAAATTCGCTAGCTTCTTCTAATAGAATGTTGATTTATCAACATTTTACAAGCCAGACAAGCTTCGCTTTCCAGTTTTTAGTCTTAGGTATCAATAGTCACTTCCCTGACTATTGATATGCGTCAAACTGTTAGGACTACAAAGTATAATGAGATCGGTACTTTGTCCCAACCTCTCCTACTTACCTAGAAAGGACAAAATAATGGTTCACACTCCTAGTCTTTCTTTTGAAGTATTTCCCCCCAATCCTGCCGCAGGCAATGAAAAAATCCTCGCTGCCCTCCGTGACATGCAGGACTTGGCTCCACATTTTATCAGCGTGACCGCAAGTAATAACAAATTCAATATCGAAGAAACCACGGTTCGCTTAGCAGATTATATCCACAATGACTTGGGGATCTCCTCCATTGCCCACCTGCCTGCTGTCTATCTGACCAAGGATCAAGTTTTGAACATCTTAACAGAGCTTGATCAGATTGGGGTGCACAAGATTTTGGCGCTCCGAGGAGATATCATTCCTGATGCTACGCCGCAGACAGATTTTCACTATGCGACTGACTTGATTTCCTTTATCAAGGATGAAGCTCCGCACTTTGAGATTATTGGCGCTTGCTATCCTGAAAGCCATCCTGACTCGCCAAATCAAGTGTCAGATATTAAGCATCTCAAGAAAAAGGTGGATGCAGGTTGCTCCAGCCTTGTCACCCAGCTCTTTTTCGACAATGATGTCTTTTATGATTTTCAGGAAAAATGCCAGCTGGCAGACATTGATGTTCCGATTTTCGCAGGCATTATGCCGATTATCAATCGCAATCAGGCGTTGCGCCTGCTCAATACCTGCGAAAATATCTGTTTGCCACGGAAATTTCGAGCGATTTTAGACAAATACGAACATGACCCTGAATCCTTACGGGCTGCAGGTTTAGCCTATGCCATTGACCAGATTGTTGACTTGGTCACGCAGGATGTAGCAGGTGTCCATTTATACACGATGAACAATGCAGAAACAGCACGTCATATCCATGAGGCAACGCATGCACTTTTCCATCATCAAGGGTTAGCCTAACATTCCACACATTTGTGTGGAATTTTTCAATTCGTAGAATAGTACCAGTATTAGCTAGGATAAGACTAGAAAAGAGCGCTTTCTTGATTTATAATCTTAGTATAGAATAAGGTGTGAGGGATAGAATATGCGTAAATTGATTTTTTTAGATGTGGATGGAACCTTGGTTGATTATGAAAATCGGATTCCAGATTCTGCTGTCACAGCGATTAAAAAAGCGAGAGAGCAGGGGCATTTGGTCTATGTTTGTACAGGTCGGAGTCGAGCGGAGATGCAGGATGCTCTTTGGGAGATTGGGCTAGATGGTATGATTGGTGGCAATGGCGCTTATGTGGAACATAGAGGGCAGGTATTGCACCACGAGATGATTCCTTTTAAGACGGAAAAGAAAGTCGTGGATTGGCTTCATGAGCGTGGTTTAGAGTATTATTTGGAGAGCAATAATGGCTTGTTTGCCAGTCGGAATTTTAAAGAAAAAGCAGCTCCAGTCCTGAAAACATACGCTCAGAAAAAAGGAAAAACTGCAGAAGAAGTTGAGAATTTAGAAGTCGATGAGGTCTTGCACGGCTTGGTTTATGGAGCTGATTTGTATAGAGACGATGTGAATAAGATTAGCTTTATTTTGGAAAGCTATCAAGACCATGTAGATACAAGAGCAGTCTTTCCCGAGTTAAAAGCAGGCACTTGGGGCGGTCGTGGAGAGTCAGCTCTCTTTGGTGATTTGGGCTTGAAGGATATGACCAAAGACAAGGGCATTGCAGTGCTTTTGGAGCATTTAGGAGCTAGTCAAGCAGATACGATTGCTTTTGGGGATGCTAAGGTGGACATTCCGATGCTGGAGTTTTGTGCGGTCGGCGTTGCCATGGGAAATGGAGGGCTGGAAATCCTTGCGATGGCAGATATGGTTACCGCAGATGTGGAAGAAGACGGTCTTTATCAGGCTTTTAAAAAGCTTGCCTTACTTGGAGAAGTATGATGGAAAAAGTTCTTTATTTGATGCGGCACGCAGAGACACTGTTTAACCGCAGACGAAAAATTCAAGGTTGGTGCGATGCTCCCTTGACAGAATTTGGGCAATACCAAGCCAGTTGTGCACGAGAGTATTTTAAAAGAGAGGATATTGCATTTTCTGATGCGTATAGCTCAACTTCGGAGCGAGCTTGCGATACGCTTGAAATCGTCACTAATGGCGAAATCCCTTATCAACGGATGAAGGGCTTAAAAGAATGGAATTTTGGGACTTTTGAGGGAGAAAGTGAGGACTTGAATCCCCCTCTTCCTTATGAGGATTTCTTTGTTCCCTATGGTGGTGAATCTCAAAATCAAGTCGTCACACGAATGGTGACAACGATTACGAAATTAATGCAAGAAAGCAAAGGCTCCTCTATTCTCATAGTGTCGCACGGCGGAGCGATTGCCAACTTTGCACGGGCGTATAGAGAATATTGGCAGACGGACTTACCCCTTGGTCTAGGAAATTGTGCGATTTTGAAATTCCACTTTAGAGATGATGTGTTTTATTTGGAAGAAGTGATTCGCCATGATTTTAGTGGCTGGAAGGAGACATGATGGGATTATATCTTATGAGGCATGGGCAGACCATGTTTAATCAAGCAGGATTAGTGCAGGGAGCCTGTGATTCTCCCTTGACTGAACTTGGGATTGAGCAGGCAAAAAAGGCTAGAGCATTTTTTGAAAATCGGCAGATTCAATTTGATGCGATTTATACCTCTACGCAGGAGAGAGCTTGTGATACCGCAGAAATCATTAGTCAGCGAACGGATTATAGTTGTTTAGTTTTGATTTAGTACTAGGCAACGAGTCGCAGGCATAACTGAAGTTAGGCAAGACGAGGTAACGACGTAATAAATGAAAACTAAATGACTATATCAGCGACGCAAGGGCTTAAAAGAATGATATTTTGGGCAATTTGAGGCACAGCCAGAAAGACTCATGCCTCGTGCCCGTGAAGGTGCGAATTCTTTTGAAGATTTACTGGTTCCTTATGGCGGTGAGGACGTCCGAGATGTCGGTGCACGTATGAAGGAGACCTTGTCAACCATTGCAGAAAAAGAGACAGGGATGGTTCTTGTCGTCAGTCATGGCGGGGCGATGTGGGCATTTCTCTTAGCGCTAGGTGTGGACTTTGATACGGACATCCGTTTTGGAAATTGTGCCATTTGCCATTATCGTTATGAAAATGGAAGATTTACGCTTGTTGAGGTTTGAAACATTAAGACAATAAAAAAACTCTAGGAAAGCGAAAGAATCCTCATTCCCTAGAGTTTTTTAGGTGTTAATTTATAAATCCATGATTTCCTTTTTCTTAGTCTCAAACTCTTCCTGTGACAGTATGCCAGCATCCAAGAGGGATTTTAGCTTCGTCAGCATTTCAATTTGCTCATCAAAGGAAGGTTTATTCGATGAAGAGGCTCTGGTATCTAGGCTATTTCCCATATTCATTCCAAAAATTGTAGAGCCACTATCTCCTAAGCCGTGTTGTTGGACTCCGTCTGCAATTTTTTGTTGGGCAGCGATATCAGCCACTCTTTGAGATACATGTTCGTAGGCATTGATATTCATCTTATTTGCAGAATATTGTCTTACTAATTCTTTTGATTCTGGGGAAAATTCAATATTAGCAATCGCTACTTGAACAATTTCAAATCCAAATCTTTCTTTCCATGTACCCGCGTGTTGTGTATCGTTTGCGATTTGTTGAGTGATGGTATTTGTTTGAGAAGGGAGCTGGGAGATGCGAAATTGTGTGGAGAGCGAATTGAGTGCTACGATAAAAGATTGGAGAAATTCAGCAATCATTTGCTCACGGGCTTCTTTGTCGTCAAAGCTATAAAAATTGACATTAGCAGGGACATAGTTGCGGATAAAGACTTCAGGTTCTGTAATTTTGATGGAAAAAGTCCCAAATGAGCGAATCTCAAGGTCTGTCCCATAGTGGAGATCGTGGTAGAGAACAGCCCCTCTAGTCCCAAATCGGATGTCACGAATCTCTCTCAAATTTACAAAGGCGATTTGCTTATAAGAAGACGATTGACCGCCATAGCCAATGCGCTCACCGATGGTATTAAAAATGGCTTTTTTGATACTGTCACCGTTGAAAATACTAGATTCACCGTTTGTGTATTCATATCCACCAGGCTCAGTTAAAATGTCCTCAATACCTCCTTGGCTGAAGATAAAGGCAGCTGTATTTTCTGGGATGAAAATTTTAGAACCATTGGTGATGACTCCATCTGATCCTTTGATATTTGCCCCTCGTCCATTCTTTGTCTGCTGAATGACACCTGGGCTTACAGCTGTATGCTCATCAAAGTAGCCTGCTGTGATAATCTCTTTCCATTGATCGGCAAATGTTCCAGTAATGGCGTCTGAAAATGCTTTAATAATTCCCATATGAATCTCCTTATAGTTGCTGCTCCATATCGCAGTAGTTACAAGCAATGACTTGACCGACTAAGCCAGAAAGTGGCGCCCCGCAAAATGAGCATTTTACAGATACCGTTTTCTCCATAGGCTTGTCTTTTATTCCAAAGCTGTTTTTAAAGGTGTCAATGGTATCCTTGACAGAATCTGCCAGCAAGTCCATTCCTGGAATAAAGCTATGCCCTAGCTGTTCTAAATCTGTAAAATCTTGCTGGTACACTTTGCAAATATTTTTAGCCCATTTATCCGTATCGCGACGTTCTTGAAATTGAAATACCTCGTGTCCATTTCGGAAATAGACTTCTAGCTGTTTTTCTGACCCTTTTTTGACGGATAAAGCTTGAGGTTGGTTGTTAAGGAGCTTGAGTTGTTTGAGGGGAAGTTTTTTAATAGCCTTGGTTTGTCCAAAAAATCCTTTCTGGATGACAATTAAATGTAAATTAGTCAGGATTAGTTCGCTATCAAACAGAGTGCCATTGCTGACATTTTCGCTCTGCATGATGATGGATTCGTTTGGTAATAATGAATAGTCCATAGTGCTTCTCCTAGGTAGATGATGAGTGATTAACGAGGGGTGATTTCTGAAGGATCAAGCCGGAAAACTTCTCCCTGTGTGAAGCTAGCGATACGTGCTTTGATATGGATATTTTGCCCTGCTTGTAGCCCATCTATCTTTGAAAATGCATTTGATCTAGCAGAGATATTGTAAAATTGAAAAGCAGGTCCAGGCACTCCGACATCTGGTCCTTGGTAGTCGCCTGCATAGATGAGAATATCGTAGTAGTATTTTTTATTTTCATGATGAGTGAGAAGGGCAACGTGTCCATCAAATTCGACAGTTCTATCTTTATACTTTTCGACAAAAGTAGAGATGGCTCCTGGATCTTCTGTTGTCAAAATCGCGGCAAAGTCAGGATTGTTAGCGGCAGTAATATTTTCTTCTGCTGGTTTTTCTGGCTCAGAAGAGACTGGCTCTGAGCTTAAACTCGTACTCTCTTTGGTGGATGAACTTGTACTTGAGCTTGCTGACTCTTTAGATTCTGAGGAAGATTCTTCTTTTTCTTCCTTAAAAGTATGATAGGTCACGGTAATCTTAGCGTCTTTTGCATATTCGGACCCTTTGGTAAAATCTGTATCGCCATTGATAGATACGCTTTCGATTTGCCCATCTTTTTTGAGCAATCCTGTAATGAGGTCTTCGATTTTTTCTACTTTTACATTGGTAAATCCAGCGTCCTCTAGCTGATTGACAATCGTTTTATAGTTTTGTTTGTGGATGTTTTCAGAAGTAATAGGTAGCTTAATAGTATCTGTTTTCGCCTCTTCATTGTCTTTTGAGCAGGCAACTAAAAGTAGGGCAGTACCAGCCACCAATAGATGTTTCCAAGATTTCATAATAATCTCCTTTATTTTAGATAAGATACGTCTATTGTATTATATATATATATATATAATGTCAAGTATTTTTTGTAAAAAAAATTCAAAATTGTAGGCAGAAATTAGATGGATTGATATTTCCTTGAAAAAAATATGATATAATCCTTCAAAAGGAGGCCCGCTTATGAAAGACAATCGTATATTAGCAGGTGTTCATGAGAGTGTTCGTCCGACACCTGTTCTTCTTGTGCCAGTGGTGGCAATTTTATGCTTAATCGGTGGCGGAATCTTGACCTTTGTATTTGGTCTAATGTTCTTTCCTCTCGTTGCTAGGCTTCTCAATACTTTTGGCTTTTTGTTCATTGAGCTGGGGAGTTTTGCAGCGACTAGCCTTGTGCTGATGACTTGGGTTAAATTCGTCGAAAAACGCTCTATTCAGAGTCTCGGTTTCTTTCGGAAGCATGCTGGGCTAGAGTTGTTGAAAGGAATTGCTTGGGGCTTTCTAGCTTTTAGCCTGTTATTTTTAAGCATTTTTCTAGTTGGTGGCTATTCGATTCAAGGGCTTGATATTAGTGTGAGTAATCTCCTCTATGGACTTGCGATTTTTCCGTTTTGGCTGATTCAAGGAGGCACGGAAGAGCTATTGACACGCAGTTGGATGATGCCAGAGCTTCATCGGAAATGCTCTCTTATGGTTAGCATTCTCTTGTCCAGTAGTTTTTTTGCACTTCTTCACATGCTGAATCAAGGCATTGCTATTTTACCAATTGTGAATTTGCTTTTATTTGGCATTTTTGCCTGCCTGTATCTACTTTACACAGATAATATCTGGGGCGTGGCTGGTTTTCATGCCGTTTGGAATTTTGCGCAAGGAAATCTTTATGGAACGCCTGTCAGTGGTAATGTTGTGGAGCAAAGAATCTTACATGTGACGAGCAATCCAATCCCTGATTATCTGTCAGGAGGTAGTTTTGGTCCAGAAGGTTCGATATTTACTACAATTTTATTTATCTGTACTAGCCTGTATCTCTATCGACGAATCAAGAAAACCTAAAAGCCGACAAATGTTGGCTTTTTATGATGTGTATTGATAGCAAAAACTGCTCCTAGATACAATAAGGAGTCATCAAATGACAAGCGAGAAAAGCGTAGAACTGTGGAATACTAGCAATGCTTGAGAGCTTAGAGAAGAAAACGCGAGTCTTGGTGGGATTTTTAGAAAAAAAGAGGACTATCTGCCAAGTAAAAGCCTGTCAAAGATGGAGTATGTATCATTTACAGCTAACGGATATCTGTTTTCTTTAAGGAATTAGAGAATTTGAGCAGTTTATTCTTGCTATTTTTTTAAGAATCCTTTATAATAGTTATTTGTGAGCAAACCTCACTTACTCATGGAAAACATGAGTCACTAGACCAAAAGGAGGAAAAATCAATGGCTAAATACGAAATTCTTTATATCATTCGTCCAAACATTGAAGAAGAAGCAAAAACTGCTTTGGTAACACGCTTTGACTCTATCTTGACAGACAACGGTGCTACTGTTGTTGAATCAAAAGATTGGGAAAAACGTCGCTTGGCATACGAAATCCAAGATTTCCGCGAAGGACTTTACCACATCGTAACAGTTGAAGCAAATGACGATGCAGCTCTTAAAGAGTTTGACCGTCTTTCAAAAATCAACGCAGACATTCTTCGTCACATGATTGTGAAACTTGACGCGTAAGAAGGTAGACTATGATCAATAATGTTGTACTTGTGGGTCGTATGACTCGTGATGCAGAACTTCGTTACACCCCGCAAAACCTCGCCGTAGCGACATTTACACTTGCCGTAAACCGCAATTTTAAAAATCAAAACGGAGAGCGTGAAGCAGACTTTATTAACTGTGTCATTTGGCGCCAACAAGCTGAAAATTTGGCGAATTGGGCTAAGAAAGGCGCTTTGGTAGGAGTGACTGGACGTATCCAGACACGCAACTACGAAAACCAACAAGGTCAGCGTGTGTATGTAACGGAAATTTTAGCAGAAAGTTTCCAACTATTGGAAAGTCGTGCTAGTCGTGAAGGTCAATCTGGTGGTTATACTCCAAATAATTTTGGAACTCCAGCACCAAGCTTTGGCAATCCTGAACCTGCAAATCAAGTACCAAACTTTTCTCGTGATGAAAGCCCATTTGGTACAACCAATCCAATGGATATTTCAGACGACGACCTACCATTCTAGTCAAGGAAGAATTGGACTAAACTCACTTGAGTTTGGGGACTGTTTGTACAGAACCCTAAGATATCATATAAAGGAGAATACACATGGCTCAACAACAACGTCGTGGCGGATTCAAACGCCGTAAAAAAGTTGACTACATCGCAGCAAACAAAATTGAATATGTTGATTACAAAGATACTGAGCTTCTTAGCCGTTTTGTTTCAGAACGTGGGAAAATCCTTCCTCGTCGTGTAACTGGAACTTCAGCTAAAAACCAACGTAAAGTAACAACTGCAATCAAACGTGCGCGTGTAATGGCTTTGATGCCTTTCGTAAACGAAGATTAATAAAAATGAGACTGGATTTGTATCCAGTCTTTTTTGATACCTTGTCACTGAGTTCCATGCTTCACTAGAGCATGGAAGAAAATAGAAAATTGTGAACAACTTATCCAAAACACTGATAAAGCCACATTCTACGTAGAAGAAGCTATCTGGAGTTAGGAGAGACGAGTTAACGATGTCATACATTAAAACTAAATGACCATGCTAGCCCTATTTCTAACGGTATGGACATGTCGTAGGCAGATTTATGTAAACGCTAAAGTGAGAACTAGCAAATAGTTTAAGGGAGATAGGGCTTTTGATGAAGGAAAAGAAATTGCATATATAGTTTCATAAATGACCCTCTAACACTATCTGTGCATTACTTTTACGTCTATAAAACATTTTAAACGACTTTGTTTCTGAATAGACTAAGAAAAAAGCCCCAACTCCAAAGCTACAATGTATGTTAGCTTTGAAATTGAGGTTGTTTTAAAAGATATCTGTTTACGATTGAATCCGACTGGATTGCATGGTACTTTTGATATTGTATTTTTTCTTGAGTAGGTAGCGGATTCCAAAAGCGATGGCTCCGATAAGAACCAAACCAAAGTGCGGAAGAACAGGGTTGATGATCGCTGGTAAAAGGCTAGTGATGGAAAAGGCTACAATCCAAAGGAGCGTACAAGCAGTGAGAATCAAAAAAGATTTCCACAGTGGTGGACGCTTGGTGCGATCTTGTCCCATAAAGCGATACACATACCTATACATGGCGTAAAAGACTAAACCACCGACTGCACTAGAGCTGAGAATGGTGGTAAGACCATAGATTTCGGGTTGTGATGAAAGCATAGAAACCACCCCTTGTACGATAGCAAAAAAAGCTAGGATAACCAAGGAAGTATCTAACCACATGAGAAATGGGTTGTCGTTTTCTGGTGCTGTTTCAGGGGCAGCTGGCTTGACTTGCTCCAATGCCCAAGCCGTTGGGGAGCCATAAAGTCCACGCGCAGGGATTCCCTTTTTTTGGTTTTCTAAAATAGTTGGCAAAATGGTGGATAGAAGTGCTTCAATTTCCTGATCGGTTTTGCCTTCGTGGATCAACTGCTTGGTAGCGGTATGGATAAATTCTTGATTTTTCTTGGTTAATTCATTGAGATTGATTGACATAAATGCTCCTTAAAATAGGGTTAGAACCATCTTTTCTTGATGAAATAGACGGTGAGTGAAAAGCTGATGGCAAAGGAAATGAAGATAATGAGCCAAAAGGCATGCGGGAGACCATTTAGCGGAATATCGTTATCCTTAAAGTTCATACCATAAGCCGAGAAAATCATGGTTGGGATTTCAAGTACCATGGTCATGAGAGCCAAGGTTTTCATGATGGTATTTTGATTGTTGGAGACAATGGTTGCAAAGGTTTCTGTCATACCGTGCAAGATATTGCCATAGATATCAGCCATCTCAATCGCCTGTTGGGTCTCAATTAGCGTGTCTTCAAGCAAATCATCGTCTTCGACATAGCGCTTGATAATGCTTGATGAGCCTGTCAATTTTTTGACTACACGCTCATTGGTCTTGAGAGAGGCTTTGAAATAGACGATGGTTTTTTCCAGCTCCATCAGCTCAATCAATTCTTCATTTCGAGTGGCTTGGTGGAGTTGGCTTTCGATTTGCTCACTTTTTCGGTCGATTGTTCGTAGGGCGGCTAGGTAAATTTCTGCATTGCGGTAGAGCATTTGAAAGACAAAGCGGGACCGCATAAAGGTGTAGAAATTACGCAAGCGACGATTGATAAAGCTATCGAGCAAGGGTAATTGCTCCAAGCAAGTCGTCACAATGACATCGTCTGTGATGACGATTCCCAAAGGAATGGTTACATAGTAGGTCTTGTTATTACGTTCTTCGACCACGGGCACATCCACGATGATAAGGGTATAGTCGTCTTCGATTACGATACGAGACATCTCCTCGGCATCAAGTGGAGCTCTGAGGTCTGCAAGGTCGATATTATAGGCATTTGCGACTTCAATGGATTCGCTTTGGGTAGGATTCACAAGGTTAATCCAAGTTCCAGGTTCCAGAGACTCAACTTCTCTAAACTCTGTTGTGGTTGATAAAAATATTTGTCTCATCCTGACCTCCTTTTAGTGAATTCATTGCACACTTTACCATTATACTATAAAAATCCAATTTTTAGGACAAAAGATTGTCAAAATTTTTGATATAATGAAAGGTAGCAAATAAAAAGAGAAAGTAAGGAAACATGCAGGATAAAATTGTCATTCATGGAGCTCGTGCCCATAATTTGAAAAACATTGATGTGACTATTCCACGAGATAAGCTGGTTGTGGTGACTGGATTGTCAGGTTCTGGGAAGTCAAGTCTCGCTTTTGACACGCTCTATGCAGAAGGGCAGCGCCGGTATGTGGAGAGTTTATCGGCTTATGCTAGGCAGTTTTTGGGCAATATGGAAAAGCCAGATGTGGATTCGATTGATGGTTTGAGTCCTGCTATTTCCATTGACCAAAAAACGACCAGTAAAAATCCCCGCTCAACCGTGGGGACAACGACGGAGATCAATGATTATCTAAGGCTTCTTTATGCACGGATTGGGACGCCTTACTGTATCAATGGGCATGGAGCGATTAAGGCTTCGTCCGTTGAGCAGATTGTTAATCAGGTCTTGGAATTGCCAGAACGCCAGCGTCTGCAGGTCTTGGCACCAATTGTTCGCAAGAAAAAGGGGCAGCATAAGACCTTGTTTGAAAAAATCCAGAAAGACGGCTATGTCCGTGTGCGTGTGGATGGCGAGATTTATGATGTGACAGAGGTTCCAGAGCTTTCAAAGAGCAAAAAGCACGATATTGAGGTCGTGGTGGACCGTATTGTCATCAAAGATGGGATTCGCAGTCGTCTCTTTGATTCGGTTGAGGCAGCGCTGCGAATTGCAGAAGGCTATGTGATTATGGACACCATGGATGGTAAGGAAATGCTCTTTTCGGAGCATTATGCTTGTCCTTTATGTGGGTTTACAGTTCCAGAGCTTGAGCCACGTCTCTTTTCTTTCAATGCTCCTTTTGGCTCTTGTAGCGAGTGCGATGGCTTGGGCATGAAGCTTGAAGTGGATCTTGACTTGGTCGTGCCAGATGGGACAAAGACCTTACGAGAAGGGGCTTTAGCGCCTTGGAATCCGATATCTTCTAACTACTATCCACAAATGCTCGAGCAAGCCATGACGGAATTTGGCGTGGATATGGCTACGCCGTTTGAAGAATTGAGCGATGATGAGAAAAACTTGATTTTCAATGGGTCAGATGGTAAGGAATTCCATTTCCATTATGAAAATGAATTTGGTGGTGTTCGTGATATTGACATTCCTTTTGAGGGGATTGTGACCAATATCAGCCGTCGCTATCGTGAGACCAGTAGTGATTTCACACGGACGCAAATGCGGACCTATATGAATGAGCTGACTTGTGCGACTTGTCATGGCTATCGTTTGAATGACCAAGCGCTTTCTGTTCGTATTGGTGGGGAGAAAGGGCTACACATCGGAGAATTGTCGGAGTTGTCGATCGCAGATCACTTGGCTGTTGTAGAAAATCTCAGCTTGACTGACAATGAAGCAACCATTGCAAAACCGATTGTCAAAGAAATCCATGATCGCCTCTCTTTCTTGAATAACGTCGGTTTGAATTATTTGACCCTATCTCGGTCTGCAGGAACTCTCTCAGGTGGAGAGAGCCAGCGGATTCGCTTGGCAACGCAGATTGGCTCAAACCTGAGTGGTGTCCTTTATATCTTGGATGAGCCGTCGATCGGTCTTCATCAGCGGGACAATGATCGCCTGATTGAGAGTTTGAAAAAAATGCGGGATTTGGGAAATACCCTTATCGTGGTGGAGCATGATGAGGATACCATGCGTGAAGCGGACTATTTGATTGACGTTGGACCTGGTGCGGGTGTGTTTGGCGGTGAGATTGTCGCAGCTGGAACACCCAAGCAAGTCGCAAGAAATAGCAAGTCTATTACTGGTCAGTACCTATCTGGAAAACGCAAGATTGCTGTGCCAAGTGAGCGTCGTGTAGGAAATGGTCGCTTTATTGAAATCAAGGGGGCTAGCCAAAACAATCTCCAAAATGTCACTGCTAAGTTTCCGCTAGGCAAATTTATCGCAGTTACAGGCGTTTCTGGCTCTGGGAAATCAACGCTGATTAATTCGATTTTGAAAAAAGCCATTGCGCAGAAACTCAACCGAAATTCGGATAAGCCAGGGAAGTTTACGTCTATTTCTGGAATTGAGCATGTCGATCGCTTGATTGACATTGACCAAAGTCCGATTGGGCGCACTCCGCGTTCCAACCCTGCAACCTATACAGGGGTCTTTGACGATATTAGGGATTTATTTGCTCAGACCAATGAAGCCAAGATTCGTGGCTACAAGAAAGGGCGTTTCTCGTTCAATGTGAAAGGTGGACGTTGTGAAGCTTGCTCAGGAGATGGCATTATCAAGATTGAGATGCATTTCTTGCCAGATGTTTATGTGGCTTGCGAGGTCTGCCACGGTACGCGCTACAATAGTGAGACTTTAGAAGTTCATTATAAGGAAAAAAATATCGCACAAGTGCTGGATATGACAGTCAATGACGCTGTCGAGTTCTTCAAGCATATTCCAAAAATTGAGCGCAAGCTAAAAACCATCAAAGATGTGGGGCTGGGTTATGTCACTTTAGGGCAGCCTGCAACGACTCTCTCTGGGGGTGAAGCGCAGCGGATGAAACTAGCTAGTGAACTCCACAAACGCTCAACTGGAAAAAGCTTTTATATCCTTGATGAACCAACCACGGGCTTGCATACCGAAGACATCGCAAGACTTCTTGCGGTCTTGGCTCGCTTTGTCGATGATGGCAATACTGTGCTTGTCATCGAGCATAATTTAGATGTCATTAAAACGGCAGACCATATCATTGACTTGGGACCAGAAGGCGGTGTCGGTGGTGGTACCATTATCGCAACAGGAACACCAGAAGAAGTAGCAGCAAATGAAGCTAGCTATACAGGTCAGTATTTGAAAGGAAAGTTGAAATCAACTGACATATAAAAAAGAGCCGCAAGGCTCTTTTCAGACTGAAGACAAATCTGTTAGAATTCCCTTTCTAACAGATTTTTTGTCTATTTAGGAGTATAATAGAACTAGAGAAACAGGTGTGAGAGGTAGAGGTATGTTTCACAAAGAAAATCCCAGTTACAATCGCCAACAAGTAGGTTTTTACAGTTTAGATGAGCTGGTTCCTAAAGATCATCTTCTTCGTCAAATAGAAGAGACAATTGACTTTTCCTTCATCTATGATGTTGTAGAAGATAGCTATAGTCTAGATAAGGGTCGTCCGAGCCTAGACCCTGTCCTGCTTATAAAAATCCCTATCATTCAATGTCTCTTTGGAATTCGTTCGATGCGACAGACAATCAAAGAGATTGAAGTGAATGTGGCTTATCGTTGGTTCCTAGGTTTGTCCTTAGAAGATAAGGTTCCACATTTCACGACCTATGGCAAGAATGTGGTGCGTCGCTTTGCGGATAAGCAGGTAATAGAGAAGATTTTCTCTCATATTCTTGGTCTCTGCTTGCATGCAGGCTTCATTCATCCAAGTGAGATTTTCGTAGACGGAACTCATATTAAAGCAGCTGCTAATCATCATAAATATCTCAATCAAGAAGTTGAAGTGCAAGCGAAGTTTATGAGCGAGCAATTGGAAAAGGAGATTGACCTAGAGCGAAAAAAACACGGAAAAAAGTCGCTAGGGCTCGCCAAAGAAAAAGAGCCCGTTAGTAAAAAAGTCTCTACTACGGACCCTGAAAGTGGTTGGTTTCATAAGGGAGAACATAAGGAGGTATTTGCTTACAATGCACAAGTAGCTTGTGATAAACATGGCTGGGCGTTAGGTTACTCTGTTCATGCAGGAAACGTCCATGATAGTCAGGCTTTTCCTGTGCTATTTGAAACGATCAAAGAGTTCAATCCTAGTCATATTATCTTAGATGCTGGCTATAAGACACCTGCTATTGCTAAATTTCTCCTTGATCAATCCATCACTCCAGTATTGCCTTATACTAGACCTAAAGGGGACAAGACGAAACTTCGTCCCAAGGATTTTGTTTATGATGAATACTACGACTGCTACCTCTGTCCTAAGGATCAAGTCTTATCTTATAGCACTACAAATCGAGATGGCTACCGTGAATACAGGAGTCAAGCCCAAATATGTTGTAGCTGCCCTCTTCTAGGTCAATGCACAAGCTCCAAGAATCATCAACGCTTGATTACCCGTCATATCTGGAAAGATTATTTAGAAACCTGTGAAGTGATTCGACATCAAATTGGCATGAAGGAGCTCTACCAAGGGCGTAAAGAGACGATTGAGCGTCTTTTTGGGACAGCTAAGGAATACCACAATCTCAGATACACGAGACAGAAAGGCAAGGCCAAGATGGAAGCAATGCTTGGGCTGACTTTGGCTTGCTTAAATCTCAAAAAATATGTCAAAATCATGGCAGGGAAGCCCTTTTTATTTTACATCAAAAGAGTATGGGAACTGATATGAGACAAAAAAAGAAGACAAGCAGTTGGGAAAAATTATTTGTCTTCAGTCTGAAAAGAGCCGCAAGGCTCTTTTTAGTCATCTTCTTCCATATTTCGTAAGGCGTAGTCACAAGCCTGTATGACAAAACTTGAAAAACTAACATCTTGTTTGATAATGGCAGCTTCGATTCTATCTACTAAATCTGAGGGGAAACGAACGGTTTTGATTTCTGTTTCTTTTTTATCTGATTTCAATTTAAATGCCATATATTCCCTCCTATGTTTAAGTGTATAGGGATTTTGCTTAATATGTAATACTACATAATGTATTACAAAATGTATTGCAATTATAAAACGTTTATAGTAAAATATATGTGAAATCAAAAATAATCTGCTTTTGTTGTATAGTTCAACAAGCTTAGGAGGGGTTATGGTATTTAGAAAAACAGTAGATGAATACGAGAAGTGGCCAGTAGGAGAAGTGTCTCCTTACGGTGAGGAGCTGTATATTGATGTTGAAAATAATGTTTACTTTCATACTGGCACTAAGTATATCAAAGTTGGCTATGATATTCCGGTATTAGATGATTTTGTCAAGTTAATTCCAGAAATCGGGATTGGTCTTTTCTTGGCAAATATCTTTCTTCCTCAAAGGAGAAAAGGAGAGGAAAGCGATTTTTGGGCTGTGGTGATTGGATTCATTGTGGGATTGCTCTTCCTGCTTTGGTACCATCTTATTGCTTGGATTGGTTACAAAATTGTAACTTTGTTTGCGGAACGTTTGATTCGTATAACAGAGCATCGAAAGTGGTTACGACTATGTTTACCTTGTACTTGGTTTATGGATAAGCCCGACAAGAAACTGCTGAGTATTGGGATGGGGGCGACTATGTTTCCGCTGTATTTTATCTTAGCGATTCCAACTGTGATTGCGATGGCAAATGGCTATTTTGAGGGGGCAGGTCTAGGTGCTTTTTTCATCCCAGTCTGTTTTGTTCTATCGGGGTTCGACTTGTGGATTAACATTGGTATTAATCGTCGGAACGGTATTGATAAATATTAAGAAAAAAGAGAGGAAAATAAAATGAAAAAAGTAGCATTACGACTATTGCTAGCAACAGCAACGATTAGTTTAGTAGCTTGTAGTAAAGCTGAAAAGAGTCATCAAGTAAGTCAGGAAACATCTAGCACTGTTGAGGTTGTGACAGAAAGCTCAAGCGAATCAAAGAGTAAACAGGATAACTACAAGGTGACTCCTGCTGACTATTCACGAATTCCTAAAGAGAGGTCTGTGAGTGAAGAAGTTAAAAAAGCAATAAAGGAATATATTGGAGTCTATAGTGGAACAGAGAATATAGAAGAAAATGGGATTATCACCAAAGTGAGCTATGAAGTAGAAATTACAGATGATGGAGTCTATAATGTCTATATAGAATCTCGTCTAATGGATAGTAGTCAGAAGGTCGAGGGACAATTATATGTAAATACCAAAGGTGAATTAGATATTATTAGGAGTAAAGGCGAACTAGGTACTGGAACGGTGGCTATGGCGTACGGACAGTTAGAGTTTTCTCCGCTAAATTCCTTGCGTCGAGGCTATGTAAATGAAGCTGGGGAACTTTTACCGGTTTATGGAGGAGGTTCTAGAAGTGCGGTGAGTATTCCAACTGGAAGGGTTTTGCTAGTTGATGGAAAAATTAAGTATGGTAATGAATACGATAAGGATGCAGCTATTACTTTAGAGAAACAGAAAAAGGCTAGTCAGAATCTTCAATATACAACCTATCAGATTTTAGAGTATTCAAAATCTTTACCCCGCGATAGAGACGTGTACCAATTTGATACGTTGAATGAATTTATTCAAGCGATGGATATTGACGGTCTGGATGCGGCTTCTCTTCGAAAAAGTTATCAGATTGTTGATCCTGCAAGCTTAAAAGGATACTACACAGAGGATAATCAAGAAATCACAGGGATTAAGTATGCCTATGGTTATCATCGTGAGAATGAAAAGGGACAATTTTACGTTTATGATGGTAAGCTTATCTATGAATTGCAAGAAAATGATAAAGGTCAAAAAATAGCTAGAGAAGTCAGTCGTTCCGTTTATGACTTTGTGGATTTTGCGACAACACACTAAGAGGAGAAAATAATGAAATCACTAAAAGTATTACTAGGAGTGTTCCTACTCTTCATGTTAGGCGCTTGTGCTGCTAAGAACGATAATGGAACCTATGCATATTCGAGAGAAAAAGAAGGTGGTACCTATAAGGTAATTATCACTATTCGTGGTTCTACAGGTAGCTTGACCTTTGAAGAAACAGATAAAAATGGACAAACTGAGTCCAAAGAGCAAGGACTTACTGTTGACCAAAAACGGAAAACATTAACTGCCGAGAAGGATAATTCAACAGTCGATTATACAATTGTAGATGAAGTTTTAACGTTAGAAAATACACATGATCCAACTCTGGAACACGCAGAGTTCACGAAAGAATAATCTCAATCAGTCTGATTGAAAAGCATTGAAAGAGTAGAGTGGCTGATTAGATAGTTTAAGGTTCTTAGGAATTATTTTCTAAGGCCTTTTTGTATTATTTTGCAGTATAAGTAAGAGGAAGAGACAGATAAGATATGTCTGTTTTAGGAAGAGAATTTTGACCTTATCTTATATAGGAAATTGTTTGTACTAATCTATTTACGAGTGTTGGTGAAACACTTGGTATTTGGTGGTGTTTTTGATATAATGATTACAATTATCTTAGGAGGTTCAGTATGCAAAGGAGACTTGAAAATTTACGCCAGACAATGGCAGAGAAAAACATCCCTGCCCTTCTCATTAGCAATCTTAAAAATATTTACTATCTGACAGGTTTTTGGGGGACGGCTGGTACTGTCCTCATCACAGCTGACCGTCAAGTCTTGGTGACAGATGATCGCTACATCACCTATGCCGAGTCTGTGGTCAAGGATTTTGAAGTGGTGTCAGAGCGCGATGAATTAGCAGTTGTAGCAAAAGTTCTAAAAGAAAGTAACCTTACAGAACTAGCCTTTGAAGATGAGGTATCTGTTTCCTACTATACAGCCATGCAAGCAGTGTTTGAGGGCGTTCATTTGATCCCAACGACAAATGTGGTTATGAACTTGCGTATGATTAAAGACGAGCATGAGATAGCGACTATTCAGCGGGCATGCCAGATTTCTGACCAAGCCTTCTTAGATGCCTTGGACTTTATCAAGCCAGGGAAAACAGAGCTTGAAGTAGCAAATTTCCTTGATTTCCGCATGCGAGAAATGGGCTCTGAAGCGGTATCCTTTGATACCATTGCTGCATCAGGCTACCGCTCTGCTATGCCGCACGGACGTGCGTCTGAAAAGGTCATTGAAGCAGGCGACGCGCTAACGCTCGACTTTGGCTGTATCTACAACCACTATGTGAGTGATATGACGCGGACCATTTATATCGCTTCTATCAGCGATGAGGAGGCAGAGATTTACCAGACCGTTTTAGAGGCGAATCAAGCCTTGATTGGAGCAGCCAAGGCTGGTATGGAGTACCGTGAATTTGATGGCGTGCCACGTCGTGTGATTGATGCGGCAGGTTACGGACCATACTTTACTCACGGTATTGGACATGGGATGGGACTTGATGTCCATGAAATTCCTTATTTCAGTAAGACAGCGACTGATACAATTCAAGCGGGTATGGTCTTGACGGATGAGCCAGGAATTTACTTAGAGGGCAAATACGGGGTGCGAATCGAGGATGACCTCTTGATTACAGAGACAGGATGCAAAATCTTGACCCTTGCACCAAAAGAATTGATTGTGATTTGAGAAAAATCTCAATCTATGGTAGAATAAAGAGAAATATTTTTTATAAAGAGGTAATGAAACATGATTGAAGCAAGCAAGCTGAAAGCAGGCATGACATTTGAGACAGCAGACGGAAAATTGATCCGCGTTCTTGAAGCAAGCCACCACAAACCAGGTAAAGGAAATACCATCATGCGTATGAAATTGCGTGATGTACGTACAGGATCAACCTTTGATACAAGCTACCGTCCAGAAGAAAAATTTGAACAAGCTATTATTGAAACTCGTCCAGCTCAATACCTTTACCAAATGGATGATACAGCTTACTTTATGGATACAGAGTCTTTTGAGCAATATGAAATTCCAGTGGTAAGCGTTGAGCAAGAATTGAAATTCATCCTTGAAAACTCAGAAGTGAAAATCCAATTCTACGGAACAGAAGTGATTGGTGTCACTGTACCAACAACGGTTGAGTTGGTGGTAACAGAAACACAACCATCAATCAAAGGAGCAACTGTAACAGGTTCTGGTAAACCAGCAACACTTGAAACAGGTCTTGTCGTGAACGTTCCTGACTTTATCGAAGTTGGACAAAAATTGATCATCAATACGCAAGAAGGAACATACGTTTCTCGCGCATAATTCCACTAGAAAGGACAGATTATGGCAGTTGAACAATTAGGTGAAATCGTTATTGCACCGCGTGTCTTGGAGAAAATCATTGCCATTGCAACTGCAAAGGTTGAAGGAGTACACTCTTTTGCCAATAAAAGTATGTCAGATAGCTTGTCAAAACGTGCTTTGAGCCGTGGAGTTTATCTACATACAGCAGAAAATGGGGATTTGACAGTGGATATCTACCTCTATATGGAATATGGAGTAGGTGTACCAACTGTTGCCGTTGCTATCCAAAAAGCCGTTAAGAGCGCGGTCTATGATATGGCAGAGGTCAGCTTGAGCGCTGTCAATGTCCATGTAGCAGGCATTGTGCCAGAAAAAGCACCAAAACCAGACTTTAAAGATCTGTTTAACGAGGATTTCCTCAATGACTGATGTATTATTAGAAACCAGACGAGACCTGCGTGAGCGTGCTTTTCAAGCCTTGATGGCATTAGAGTACGGTAAAGATGTTGTTGAAGCCTGTCAGTTTGCTTATCTGCATGACCGAGATGAGGAAAAAGAAATGGATATTCCAGCCTTTCTTTTAAACCTTGTGAGCGGAGTTGCGCAGTCTAAGGATGAGCTAGATGAAAAAATCAGTCAGCATTTGAAAGAAGGCTGGACCTTGGAACGCTTGACCTTGGTAGATAAAAATCTTCTTCGCCTTGGGGTCTTTGAAATCACGGAATTTAACACCCCACAGTTGGTTGCCGTTAATGAGGCGATTGAGCTAGCTAAGACTTATTCAGATGAAAAGTCTAGTCGTTTTATCAATGGTCTCTTGAGCCAATTTGTGGTGGAAGAAAAGGAATCAATCGAATCATAAAAAAGTGCAGAAAATGCACTTTTTTCTATATAGAAAGAGGAGAAACGATGACAGCACATTATCTTGTTTGCGATATTGGTGGAACCCATCTGAAATACGCTTTGATGAATGAAGAGGGTATGATCTTAGAAAATCATCATATTGCAACGCCTGAGAATTTGGCTGATTTTTGGCAGGTTTTGGGTAGCATTATTGAAGTCTATCGGCAGGATATTAACGGGATAGCCTTTAGTGCTCCTGGGAAAATTGATACGGCACAAGGCATCATCGAGCAAGGAGGGAGTCTATTTTACTTAAACCAAGTAGCCTTAGCAGCTGAAATCAAGGAGCGCTATGATTTACCTGCAAGAGTCATAAATGATGGCAAAGCCGCAGCTCTTGCAGAATACTGGAAAGGGAGTCTTAAGAGGCAGGACAATAGTGCTGCGATCATTCTTGGTACAGGTGTTGGAGGTGGATTGATTCTTGATGGTCAGTTGCGCCATGGGCCTCATTCTCAAGCAGGAGAATTGAGCTTCATGCAGCTGAACGCTAGAGGGTTTGACATCTCCACAATGAGTGGCTCGTTGGGGTCTGCTGTTGGTATGGTAAAGGCCGTCAATCAAGCAGTCGGACATCTTGATGAAACAGATGGACGAGCAGCCTTTGGTGCGATTGAAGCAGGGCATGAAAAGGCGAAAGCTATTTTTGAGCAGTATTGTCGAGTCATTGCGACCATTATTTTGAATACCCATACGATTTTGGATCTTGAGGCGATAGCGATTGGTGGCGGGATTAGTGCTCAGCCGTGTTTGCTTGTAGAAATCAATCGTCAGTACGACCTGATGCTGGAAGAAAGTCCCCTTTTTAAAGCTGTTTTGACGAGACCAGCTATTCTCAAAGCGCGCTTTGGGAATCAAGCCAATTTGATTGGAGCTTTGTACCATTATTTGCAGTCTCAAGCTTTATAAAGGATGATTGCTCTCTTTCAGGTTTTCCGAATATTTTTTGAAAAAAGCTTGTGACTATTAGAGGTTGCGGCTTTTTTATGGTACAATGAAATCCACACATGACAAGAATGGAGAAAGAATATGGAAGTAACCTTATTTTTTGTGACAGAATGCCCAGATACAGCCCCATTTGTGGCGGGCTTAAAGGATTTGGGATTGGACTATGAAGCGGTGGAAATCACTGCTAATCTAGCTAATTTCAAACGATTTATTCGCTTGCGAGACAGCCATGTGGCTTTTGATAGGGCGAAGGCAAATGGCTATGTGGGGATGCCTGCTTTGCAAGTGGGGGAGCACATCTTTTTAGAGCTAGCTGAGGTTAAGGATTTTTTGGCACATTCACAAGAACATCAAGAATAGGGAATTAGAAAGAGGAAGCAATATGAAAGCAATTATTACCGTTGTAGGAAAAGATAAGACAGGGATTGTGGCAGGTGTGTCTGCTAAAATTGCAGAATTGGGTCTCAATATCGATGATATTTCCCAGACTGTCTTAGATGAATTTTTCACCATGATGGCAGTGGTGTCCAGTGACGAGAAAAAGGATTTCACAGTCTTGCGCAGTGAATTTGAAGCCTTTGGTGAGAGTTTGAATGTCAAAATTAACATTCAAAGTGCGGCAATTTTTGATGCCATGTACAATATCTAAGAGGTGATTCATGGATATTAGACAAGTTACAGAAACCATTGCCATGATTGAGGAGCAGAATTTCGATATTAGGACTATTACCATGGGGATTTCGCTCCTTGATTGTATTGATACGGATATTGAGCGTGCAGCTGAGAAAATCTACCAAAAAATCACGACCAAGGCGCGTGATTTGGTCGCAGTCGGTGATGAGATTGCGGCTGAATTGGGGATTCCCATTGTCAATAAGCGGGTCAGTGTAACTCCGATTGCCCTAATTGGTGCAGCGACAGATGCGACAGACTATGTGCCACTTGCTAAGGCTTTGGATCGTGCGGCAAAAGAAATCGGCGTTGATTTCATCGGTGGTTTTTCTGCCTTGGTGCAAAAGGGGTATCAAAAAGGGGATGAGATTCTCATTAACTCTATCCCTCGAGCCCTTGCAGAGACCGACAAGGTCTGCTCATCCGTTAACATTGGCTCGACCAAGACAGGGATTAACATGACAGCCGTGCGGGATATGGGGCGGATTATCAAGGAAACAGCAGAGCTTTCTGAAATGGGAGCTGCAAAACTAGTTGTCTTTGCAAACGCAGTTGAGGATAATCCCTTCATGGCAGGAGCTTTCCACGGTGTGGGAGAAGCAGATGTGGTCATCAATGTTGGTGTTTCTGGTCCTGGTGTGGTCAAGCGTGCCCTTGAAAAAGTCCGTGGGGAAAGTTTTGATGTCGTGGCTGAAACGGTTAAAAAGACAGCCTTTAAGATTACCCGCATTGGTCAGCTAGTTGGTCAAATGGCGAGCGAGCGCCTTGGTGTTAAATTCGGGATTGTTGATTTGAGTCTAGCGCCAACACCTGCTATCGGAGACTCCGTAGCGCGCGTGCTTGAGGAAATGGGGCTTGAAACCGTTGGAACACATGGTACAACAGCAGCACTAGCTCTTCTCAATGACCAGGTCAAAAAAGGTGGTGTTATGGCATGTAACCAAGTTGGCGGACTCTCTGGTGCCTTCATTCCTGTGTCTGAAGACGAGGGCATGATTGCGGCAGTGCAAAACGGCTCCCTCAATTTGGAAAAATTAGAAGCCATGACGGCCATTTGCTCGGTCGGTCTTGACATGATTGCCATTCCAGAAACAACGCCAGCAGAAACCATTGCAGCCATGATTGCAGACGAAGCAGCCATTGGCGTTATCAACCAAAAAACGACTGCTGTTCGGATTATTCCAAAAGGAAAAGAAGGCGACATGATTGAATTTGGCGGTCTCTTAGGAACAGCCCCTGTCATGAAAGTCAACCAAGCCTCATCAGCTGACTTCATCGCGCGTGGTGGACAAATTCCAGCACCGATTCATAGCTTTAAGAATTAATGTAAAAAATCTAGGTAGAAAGAACTACCTAGATTTTTAATTAGAAGTCACGATGTGATGAATACCAGAGTGTGTGCTTTGTAAAATCTTATCTAAGAAATTGGGATAGAGTCTATGTTGGCTGAGCTCTGAAATGGGAATCCAGTGGACCGTTTCCTCATTGTCAGTAGGCGCTAAGAAAGTCTTTCCTTTTGATTTCATGAGGTAATAGAGGCAGATTTCATGCCGATTTTGTCCATGGTCGACAAAGAAATTTTCATGAATACAGATTAAACGATCAATAGCATAGACTTGACCGGTTTCTTCCTTGATTTCACGGAGAAGAGCCTCCTCAGAAGTCTCGCCAAGCTTCACTGCTCCTCCGAGTGAGTAGAGATAGTCGTCATGGGGATTACCGATAAAACAAATGGCATCATTTTCAATGATGATGGCAGCAGCACGGTAGCGAAAATGGCCACTGGGAGTGTGAAGATAAATGTCAGGTATCATGTAGAAGTTCCTTATGATGATAGATAAGAGTAGTATATCATTTTGTTGGTGAGTCTTTCAAGTCTAAAAAAGTGTACCCATACACTTTCTGCTTTTTCTCTTGTTTGTCCTTATTATCCCTGCTATAATAGGAACATGGTAAGATATAAAGCAACGATTTCCTATGATGGCTATGCCTTTGCTGGCTTTCAGCGCCAGCCTCATGCGCGTAGTGTTCAGGAAGAATTTGAAAAAACGCTAAGTCGTATTAACCGTGGTTTGCCGATTACAATTCACGGGGCAGGGCGGACGGATAGTGGTGTTCATGCCTTGGGGCAAGTGATTCATTTTGATTTGCCTGAAAAGCGGGATTTGGAAAAGCTGCGTTTTGCACTTGATACGCAGACGCCAGAGGATATAGATGTGATTGCGGTAGAAGAAGTCAGTGATGATTTTCATGCTCGCTACACCAAGCATAGTAAAACCTATGAATTTTTAGTGGATACAGGTCGTCCGAAAAATCCGATGATGCGTCACTATGCCACTCACTACCCTTATCCTTTGGATATTGGCTTAATAGAGCAAGCACTGCCTCAACTTGTAGGAGAGCATGACTTTACAGGATTTACAGCTGCTGGCACCAGTGTTGAGAACAAGGTGCGGATCATCACAGAAGCGAGTTTGCGAGTAGATGATTCTCAAAATCTCTTGATGTTTACCTTTTCAGGGAATGGATTTTTATATAAGCAGATTCGCAATATGGTGGGTACGCTGTTAAAGATTGGCAATGGTCGCATGCCTGTTGAGCAGATTTCAAAGATCTTAGAAGAAAAAGATCGCAATTTAGCTGGACCAACTGCGGCACCGAATGGATTGTATTTAAAGGAGATTTCCTATGAAGAATGAATTGATTTTAGCGATTTCAGGCAATGATATTTATAGTGGTGGTGGGCTATATGCTGATCTTACGACCTATACAGTGCATGCGCAGCATGGTTTTGTTGCTGTGACTTGCTTGACTGCTATGACAGACAAAGGATTTGAAGTGTTTGCGACGGATACAGAGGTGTTTCGCCATCAGCTAAATAGTTTGAAAGATGTTCCTTTTTCAGCGATTAAAATTGGTCTTTTACCCAATGTGGAGATTGCACGTCTGACTCTTGAGTTTATCCAGCAACATAGTGAGATCCCTGTGATTTTAGATCCTGTTTTAGTGTGTAAGGAAACGCATGATGTGGAGGTGACAGCCCTACGCGAGGAACTCTTTAGGCTATTTCCTTATGCGACGATTATCACACCAAACTTGGCAGAAGCTCAGCTATTGATCCAAAAAGACATCAAGACTTTAGAGGATATGAAAAATGCCGCACAAATGCTCTATGACTTGGGAGCAAAAGCGGTGGTGATTAAGGGAGGAAATCGCTTTAGTGAGAGCGAAGCTATCGATCTTTTCTATGATGGAGAGAATGATGAAGTGCTGCGTCAGCCTCTCCTTACCAGCAATAACACGGGAGCAGGTTGCACTTTTGCGTCAGCGATTACAAGCTTTTTAGCGAAGGGAGAAAGTCTATCTCAAGCTATCAAGCAAGCAAAAGTTTTTGTCTATCGTGCCATTCAAGGCGCCGATGATTATGGAGTGATTCAATATGAGCAATAAACGAACCTATAAATTAGTGATATTAGCCATTCTAACAGCCCTCAGTGTGACCCTAGGTTATTTTCTAAAAATTCCAACTCCAACAGGGATTTTAACCTTGCTTGATGCGGGGATTTTCTTCACAGCCTTTTATTTTGGCAGTAAAGAAGGGGCTTTGGTTGGCGGTTTGTCAGGATTTTTGATTGATTTACTAGCTGGTTATCCTCAGTGGATGTTCTTTAGTCTGATTATTCACGGACTACAAGGGTATTTTGCAGGTTTTAGAGGAACTTTTCGGTGGTTAGGGCTTGTTTTGGCAAGTTTTGTGATGGTTTCTGGCTATGCTCTAGCCTCCAGCTGGATGAATGGCTGGGGAGCAGCTCTGCCAGAAATCTTACCAAATCTCTCTCAAAATCTCCTTGGGATGATTCTTGGCTGGGGCATTTCACAAACCTTTAAAAAGAGTCTGGGGGATAGAATATGAACAAAGCAGTGCTCCAAGAAGATATGAAAACCATCTCCCTAGATGTCTTAGAGAAATCAGGCATTCGTGAAGGGCAGATTTTTGTGCTAGGCTTGTCATCAAGTGAGGTCGTAGGAGGTAGGATTGGACAAGCTTCTAGCCAAGAAGTTGGAGAAATCATTGTCCAGACCTTGCTTGAGATCTTAGAAGAACGTGGAATTTATTTAGCTGTTCAAGGCTGCGAGCATCTCAATCGTGCGCTTATGGTTGAGCGAGAAGTAGCAGACAAGTACCATTTAGAAATTGTCAATGTGCTTCCGAGTCTCCATGCAGGAGGAGCCGGGCAATTAGCAGCGCTGCAATATATGAAAAATCCTGTCGAAGTTGAATTCATCACAGCCCACGCAGGAATAGATATTGGTGATACTGCGATTGGTATGCATATCAAGCATGTCCAAGTGCCGATTCGTCCGATTTTAAAAGAGTTGGGTCATGCCCATGTGACAGCTTTGACCACACGCCCTAAAAAAATCGGTGGCGAGCGGGCAATCTATGCTTAAGGACTAAAGTTCCATATAGATACAAAAAACACTTCTGTTTTTAGTGAAAACTGAGAATAGAGGTGTTTTTTAGTAGGATAAATTGTAGATTTATTTGGTCATTCTTAAGATTTCTCTTTTTTGTGGGGATATATTTGGTGTAGTAGACAGAGCAATGTTTGAGGCTATGCCAAAAAGGAGCGGTAATGCAGGTGATACATACATATGAAAGCTAGGAGGATAAATCTGCGTCGGTAGTGTCCTGTCTTTATCTCCTAAATTACAAAAAAATGATAATATTTAGCATTTGTCCAAAATAGCTTATTTTTAAAAGTATGTATTTACTCAAAACTAAGCAAAATATAAAGAAATGGAAGATGAAATATCATTTTTCTTGATGGTTATAGGATTTTAGATTTTTAATGAAATTCTTGATTTGAGAAGGATTGAGCAAGTTTGGTCATTAGTGAGTGGACAATTATATAGTAGATGTGCTATAATAGAGCGTATGCAATAAAATGTTAAGGAGAAATGACAGAATGTCTGTATCATTTGAAACAAAAGAAACAAACCGTGGTGTATTAACTTTCACCATCAGCCAAGAGCAAATCAAACCAGCTCTTGACAAAGTATTTAACGATGTTAAGAAAAATCTTAATGTTCCAGGTTTCCGTAAAGGTCGTATCCCACGTCCAATCTTTGACCAAAAATTTGGTGAAGAAGCGCTTTACCAAGATGCTTTGAATGCTCTTCTTCCAGCAGCTTATGAAGGAGCTGTTGCTGAAGCAGGTATCGAAGTGGTGGCACAACCACAATTTGATATTGAATCAATGGAAAAAGGACAAGACTGGACCATCACTGCAACTGTTGTGACAAAACCAGAAGTAAAACTCGGTGCTTATAAGGACCTTGAAGTATCTGTTGACGTTTCAAAAGAAGTGACTGATGCAGATGTGGATGCGAAGATTGAGCGCGAGCGCAACAACTTGGCAGAATTGGTTATCAAAGAAGACAAAGCAGCTGAAGGTGATACTGTTGTCATCGACTTTGTTGGTTCTGTTGATGGTGTTGAATTTGACGGTGGTAAAGGAGATAACTACCCACTTGAGCTTGGTAGCGGTCAATTTATCCCAGGATTTGAAGAGCAGTTGGTAGGTCATGCGGCAGGTGAAACTGTGGATGTGAATGTAACCTTCCCAGAAGATTACCAAGCAGCAGATCTTGCAGGAAAAGCAGCGAAATTCGTGACAACCATCCACGAAGTGAAAGCAAAAGAAGTGCCTGCACTTGATGATGAATTGGCAAAAGACATCGATGACGAAGTAGAAACACTTGACGAGTTGAAAGCAAAATACCGCAAAGAACTAGAAGCAGCTAAAGAAATTGCTTATGATGATGCTGTTGAATCAGCAGCACTTGACCTTGCGGTTGAAAATGCAGAAATCGTTGAACTTCCAGCTGAAATGATTCACGAAGAAGTACATCGCTCTATGAATGAATTCCTTGGAAATATGCAACGTCAAGGCATCTCTCCAGAAATGTACTTCCAAATCACTGGAACAACTGAAGATGATCTTCACAAACAATACGAAGGCGATGCTGAAAAACGCACAAAAACAAACCTTGTTATTGAAGCGATTGCGAAAGCAGAAGGATTTGAAGCAACAGATGAGGAAATCGAAGCAGAAATCACTTCTCTTGCATCAGATTACAACATGGAAGTGGACCAAGTTCGTCGCTTGCTCTCTAAAGATATGTTGAAACATGACATTGCTATCAAGAAAGCTGTTGAAGTGATCACTAGCACTGCAAAAGTAAAATAAATCGGGTAAGCTAATAGTTTCGACTATTGGCTTTTCCTATCATGTGTAGATAAAATTCCTTTGACGAAAGTGAAAAATTATCGTACAATAGAAGGTAATGACAACATAAGGAGAAAAACGTTGGAATTAGAAGTATTTGCTGGGCAAGAAAAAAGTGAACTATCCATGGTAGAAGTAGCGCGTGCGATTTTGGAAGTGCGCGGTCGTGACCATGAGATGTATTTCAATGACCTTGTTAATGAGATTCAAAATTACTTGGGAAAATCAAATAGTGATATTCGTGAAGCCCTTCCTCTTTTTTATACAGAGTTGAATGTTGATGGAAGCTTCATTCCTCTTGGGGATAATAAATGGGGTCTTCGTTCTTGGTATGCGATCGATGAGGTTGATGAGGAAATCATTGCGCTTGAAGAAGATGATGAAAATGATGTTCCGAAAAAACGTAAGAAAAAACGTGTCAATGCCTTCATGGATGGGGATGACGATGCTATTGATTACAATGCAGATGACCCAGAAGATGAAGACAGCTACGAAGCTGACCCTGCTCTTAACTACGGTGATGATAATCCAGATGACGAAAAGAGTGAAGTAGAAGCTTATGATGCGGAAATCAACGAGATTGCTCCAGATGATTTGGGTGAAGAAGTGGACCTCAATGAAGAAGACGATGAGTTTTCTGATGAAGAGGAAGTTGAAATCGAAGAATAATCTAGTTGACAAACGAGCTAATCTGCGATATTATAATATTGGGCACCTCTTTTGAGAGGTCTTGACGCTCCCTAATCTTAGGGAGCTATTTTTGTTTTTAAGTGGTAAAGGAGTATCTATGGAAACCAAGTATATTTTTGTGACAGGTGGCGTCGTCAGCTCGATCGGAAAAGGGATTGTAGCTGCAAGTTTGGGACGTCTCTTGAAAAATCGTGGCTTGAAAGTAACCATTCAAAAGTTTGACCCATATATCAATATTGACCCAGGAACGATGAGTCCGTATCAGCATGGGGAAGTATTTGTAACAGATGATGGAGCAGAGACAGACCTTGACCTTGGTCACTATGAGCGTTTTATTGATATTAACCTCAATAAATATTCAAATGTGACAACAGGGAAGATTTACAGCGAAGTTCTTCGAAAAGAACGCCGCGGTGAGTATCTTGGCGCGACTGTTCAGGTAATTCCTCATATTACAGATGCTTTGAAAGAAAAAATCAAGCGTGCGGCAACGACAACGGATTCGGATGTGATTATCACAGAAGTCGGGGGAACGGTTGGAGATATTGAAAGTCTGCCTTTCCTTGAAGCCCTTCGCCAGATGAAGGCAGATGTTGGTGCGGATAATGTTATGTATATCCATACGACTCTTCTACCTTATTTGAAGGCAGCCGGTGAGATGAAAACCAAGCCAACTCAACATTCGGTTAAAGAACTGCGTGGACTTGGCATTCAGCCAAATATGTTGGTTATTCGGACCGAAGAGCCAGCTGGGCAAGGGATTAAAAATAAATTGGCACAATTCTGTGATGTAGCACCAGAAGCTGTGATTGAGTCGCTTGATGTGGAGCATTTGTACCAAATTCCGCTCAATTTGCAAGCGCAAAATATGGACCAAATCGTTTGTGATCATCTGAAGATTGATGCGCCAGCAGCGGATATGACAGAGTGGTCTGCGATGGTGGATAAGGTGATGAACTTGAAGAAACAAGTGAAGATTGCCTTGGTTGGTAAATATGTAGAATTGCCGGATGCTTATATTTCTGTGGTTGAAGCCTTGAAACATGCAGGTTATGCCAATGATTCAGAAGTTAAGCTAGACTGGGTCAATGCTAATGATGTGACAGCAGATAATGTAGCAGAATTACTCGGGTCTGCAGATGGTATTATCGTCCCAGGTGGATTTGGTCAACGTGGAACAGAAGGAAAAATCGAAGCTATTAAATATGCGCGTGAGAAAGATGTCCCAATGCTTGGTGTCTGCCTTGGTATGCAGTTGACCTGTATCGAGTTTGCGCGTAATGTCCTAGGACTTGAAGGAGCGAACTCTGCCGAGCTAAATAGTGCAACAGCCTATCCAATCATTGACATCATGCGTGATCAAATCGATGTGGAAGACATGGGTGGAACTCTTCGTCTTGGTCTTTACCCAACCAAGCTTAAAAAAGGAAGCCATGCAGCAGCAGCCTATGACCACCAAGATGTCGTTCAAAAACGTCACCGTCACCGTTATGAGTTTAACAATCAATTCCGTGAGCAATTCGAAGCAGCAGGATTTGTATTCTCAGGCGTATCACCAGACAATCGCTTGGTCGAAATCGTGGAAATTCCTGAAAATAAATTCTTTGTGGCTTGTCAATATCATCCAGAGCTATCTAGCCGTCCAAATCGTCCAGAAGGACTCTACACTGCCTTTGTCACAGCAGCCGTAGAAAATAGTAAGTAATCTTTGTACCTTAACAGTTAGAAAAAAATATGAAAATTTGAAAAAAGTTGACAAAAACTCTTGACAAGAGAGTCAATCCTTGATATACTGTTAAGGTACTCAATCGCGGGGATGGCGGAATTGGCAGACGCGCAGGACTAAGGATCCTGTGACCGCTTTAGGTCGTGAGGGTTCAAGTCCCTCTCTCCGCAGTAAGTAAGACTGGTTTATCCAGTCTTTTTTTCTTAATAAATATTTTTCAAAAATGTGTAAGAATAAGAAATGGTAAACGTTTTCAAGTTGTAGTAAGACTAGCATTTTAGATGAAAAAGTGATAAAATAAACAATGTAAGTGGGAAATCCCACAAAAATAAAGAGGAGGCTAGAAAATGCCAATCGTTTCAGCAGAAAAATTTGTTCAAGCAGCTCGTGACAATGGTTACGCAGTTGGTGGATTTAACACAAACAACCTTGAGTGGACTCAAGCTATCTTGCGTGCAGCAGAAGCTAAAAAAGCTCCTGTTTTGATCCAAACTTCAATGGGTGCAGCAAAATACATGGGTGGTTACAAAGTAGCTCGTAACTTGATTGCGAACCTTGTAGAGTCAATGAACATTACAGTTCCAGTTGCAATCCACCTTGACCATGGTCATTATGAAGATGCTCTTGAGTGTATCGAAGCTGGTTACACTTCAATCATGTTTGACGGTTCACACCTTCCAGTTGAAGAAAACCTTGAAAAAGCTCGTGAAGTTGTTAAATTGGCTCACGCAAAAGGTATCTCAGTTGAGGCTGAAGTTGGAACAATCGGTGGAGAAGAAGACGGAATCATCGGTTCTGGTGAGCTTGCTCCAATCGAAGATGCAAAAGCAATGGTAGAAACTGGTATCGACTTCTTGGCAGCTGGTATCGGTAACATCCACGGTCCATACCCAGAAAACTGGGAAGGTCTAGACCTTGAGCACTTGAAGAAATTGACAGAAGCTGTTCCAGGTTTCCCAATCGTTCTTCACGGTGGTTCTGGTATTCCAGATGAGCAAATCCAAGCAGCGATCAAACTTGGTGTTGCAAAAGTAAACGTAAATACTGAGTGCCAAATCGCATTCTCAAATGCAACTCGTGAATTTGCTCGTAACTATGACGCAAACGAAGCAGAATACGACAAGAAAAAACTCTTTGACCCACGTAAATTCTTGGCAGACGGTGTAAAAGCTATCCAAGCATCTGTTGAAGAGCGTATCGATGTTTTCGGTTCTGAAAACAAAGCTTAATAAGCGATAAAAGATGACAAGGCTGAGACAAAAGTGTCCAGCCTTGTTTTTTTATAAATTCAACAGTTTGACTCAGTCTTGTCGCTGGCTTCAATTCTCCAGTGGAGCTTTGAAGAGAGTAAACTAATCCAGCGGATTAGTTTAGATCGAATTTAAAAACAAAGGAGTGAAGAAAATCGATTTCTGAGAAATAACGATTGAGTCTCACTCCTTTTTTTGTACTGAAGATATGAGTTTTTTCGACAACTATCGCAGACGGGGGCTTCAATATTTTGATATGTTTAAGTTTACAAATGCCCTATAAGTATGCTTTAATAGAAAATGGACAAATGTAAGAATATTGATTGAAAAGGAATAATGTGAAAGATATGTGGGAAAAACAAAGAAAGTTTTCCATTCGAAAACTAGCAATCGGAACTGTATCGACGGTGATTGGTGTTAGTCTTATGGGAGGGGCTTTTGCTATGACTAGCTATGCAGATGAAGCGGGAACGCTAGAGATTGAGCAACAGCAGAAAGCTGATTTTTCTTCTACTACTAGTACAGAAACAAACTCTGATCATATTGTAGAAGAAAGAAATGTGTCTCTTCAAACCTCAGTAAGTACACCTGTTTATACGGCTACTCAAACGGTTCCAGTTGTAAGTGCAACTGAAAAAGTTGCTAATCCAAATACTGCTCAAGTTGTGACAAATGAACAAACTTCTCAAACAGTTGAACGTCATGATGGTGAAAATGAACAGAGGGCAGTCGCAGAATCTATTAAAAATGAAGATGCGACTACTCTTTCTCGTACAGAAAAGCCTACCTATCCAGTAGATGCAGCAGAGAATTCCCAAAAGGTGAAACTAGATCTTGATAAGGGAGATATCACCAATCAAGGAGCTACTGCATTTAAAGTCCGTCATAGCTTAGATGAGACTAGAGAATCTCGTGCTGTTGCAACTCGTGATGGGAAAACAAGAACTCTGGCAGCTGATGAAGTGAGCAGGGCTTCTCAAACAGACAGAGTTCGTAAACAAAATGGCACACGAATTGATTCACAAAGTAACCCAATTTCTGCTAGTGTAGAGAAAGTAACGAGAGTGGTCATTCCTCATGGACGTCGTGTAGAGCAGGATCCGAATCTGTGGGTAGGTACATCTCGGACTGTTCAAGGTAGAAATGGCGAGAAGTTAGTGACGACTGTCTATGAGACCATTAGAGGAAGAAGAACTTTCAAAATTCTTTCACGAAAAGAAACGATTACAAAGCCAGCAGTAGATACGATTATTTATAGAGGAACGAAGCCCATCTATGGGAATGTGATGGAAGTTACGAAAGTATCTCTCGCCCATGGTAGCCGTACAGAGCAGGATCCAAATCTGTGGGAAGGAACGAGTCGAGTTGTCCAAGGTTCAGATGGCGAAAGGTCGATTGTGACCGTTTATAGGACGATTAGAGGTGTAAAAACTTCTAGGATTCTTTCACGAAAAGAAACGATTACAAAGCCAGCAGTAGATACGATTATTTATAGAGGAACGAAGCCCATCTATGGGAATGTGACCGAAGTTAGTAAAGTATCTCTCGCTCATGGTAGTCGTACAGAGCGGGATCCAAATCTGTGGGAAGGAACTAGCCGAGTTGTCCAAGGTTCAGATGGCGAAAAGACGATTACAACTGTCTATGAGACCATTAAGGGAGTAAAAACTTCTAAGGTTATCTCAAAGCAAGAGGCGATTGACAAACCAGCAGTAGACACGATTATCTATCGAGGTACAAAGGTTGGTGTGAAACCTACACTCACTATTTCTGGAGTAGAGACGGATGTCGCACAAAAATCTGCAACTATCCAGTATCAACTAACGGACCAGACAGCTACCTATCTTTCAGCTAAAGCTTTCTTGATGCAAGTGGGTAAGAAAGTTCAAGAAGTTGATCTTGTCAACAATCAAGCAAGTTTCTCTCACTTAGAGTACAATGTACCTTATACAGTGCTTACAACTGTGACTTATGCACACCGCGATGGAAATAAAACAGAGGAAATACAAGCTCGTAGAGATATTGAACTAGAGTATAAAAAAATTGAGTTAAAAGACATTGAGTCCGTAGAACTGTACAGCCGTGTTAACAATGTAGAACGTCTTCATCAAACCTTGGATCGCTTGCCAAGTAGTGTCGACAATTATTTTGTGAAGGTTAAATCTTCTAAATTTAAAGAGATGCTACTGCCTGTTTCGACTATTACACAGGTCAATCAGAAAGGTGTTCCAAGTTTCAAGGTAGGGATTTCATTTGATGAATTGGTGGAAGACCCAAGTAAGAGACTGAATTATCAAGATGGTTATCATTTCTATGTTAGAAAATCGAATACAAGACAAAAGCTATCTGCTCAGGAGAATCGCTACCAAGTATCTTATAGCTCTCTCAAAAATGCGACTGCTAATCGCGTAACAGCATATGAAAATGTGGAGAAATTACTTCCTTTCTACAATAAAGACTTGATTGTTCGCTATGGTAATCAAGTGGCTTTAAAAAGTAAGCTCTATACAACGAAATTAATCGATGTTGTGCCCATGAAAGACAAGGAAATTGCACTTAACATTCATGGTAACAAGGAGAAAATCAATCGTCTTATGCTTCATTATGCGGATGGAACGGTGGATTATATGTCCCTTGCCTATAAGGGGGATTTTGCATCTGGTAAGGTGGCAGAGTATCATCTAGGTGATACAGGGCTGCTCTACACGCCAGAAGTATTCTTATCAGACTATCAAAATGTTTTAGGAAAAGTGCTTCCGACATTTACCAGCTTGACCTATCGTTCAGATATTGTCAAGAATGCTCTTGGAATTCCAGCTAGTGTAACAGAAGAGGTCATTGCTACAAGGAAAAATGAATTAGAAGCTGCTAAGAAACGAAATCCAGCACTCGTCATTCCGTCTGATGCGGAATTGCGTACAAATCTGATTGAAGAGCGGTTGTCGCTGATGTTTTTAGAAGACAGTTTTAATGAGGTAAAAAGCAACCTCTCTGATCAACTACAAAAGGTCTTAAGCATGGACAAAGCCATCAATACGCTTGGAAACGTAGTCGCAGATAGTCTGGTTCAAAAGATTTCGAGCAACAATGTGGCTGTGTTATTAGGGTTAAGCTACCTCAACCGCTGGTACGATATTAACTACGGTGATGTGAATACCAAGGATTTGACCAGCTTTAAGCTTGATTTCTTTGGAAATCAAAATGTTTCTACCTTAGATACGATTATCTCTCTTGGTAAGCTCGGCTATGAGCAGTTGCGAGCTGCAAATAACGTAGATGGATATGCAAACACTCTTGGTCGTGTGAATGGAAAAGCTGATATTTTCAATCTTGTAGAGAGCTATCGTGAGCGTTTCTTGCCAAAGAAAAATAATAATGAATGGCTCAAAGAAAATACCAAGGCGTACATAGTGGAGGCAACTTCGCAGTTACCAGAAGTGAGAGTGCGCCAAGAAGTAGCTTATGGCAATAAAGAGAATACGGATTCACTTGGTATCTATGACCAATTGGTGCGACCAAGTTGGAACTATAAGAATATGCTCTTGCCACTTCTGACGATGAAGAAAGAATCCGTCTATATTATCTCTACGATCAATAGCCTTTCTTTTGGCGGTTACGAACGTTACCGTGGTAACTTGACCGATGAAGCAATCGCAGAAATTCGTGCCATGGTGGATCAGGCAGCAATCTGGCAACGAGATCATTATGATTTCTATTACAAGATTTTGAATGAAGAATCTCGCGGACGTCTTTTTAATAACTATCCAGTCTATGATGGATTTAACTACTTTAAGCCAGATGGTTCAAAAGAGTGGGCGTCTCTTGTAGGAAACTATGATTCGATGAAGGATTTCTTTGGGCCTGTCGGGAAATACTATGGAAACAACGGTAGTGGTGCCTATGCATCCGGTAGCTATGTGCATTTTGTATATAGCCGCTTGCTGGATGAATCAGGAAGCTCTGTCTTCACACATGAAATGGTTCATAATAATGACCGTAAAGTCTATTTTAATAACTATGGTCGTAGGGATGGGCAAGGTGCAGAGCTTTATGCCTACGGACTCTTACAAGCTCCAATGTCAAAGGATGCAGGTCATTTAGCGCTTAACACTCTCTTTGCGTATGACAAGGATGCTGAAAATCGTTTCCATGCGGCAAATCCAGTAGAGCGTTTCAAAAATGTGGATGACTTAAATCAATACGTCAAGGGAATGATGGATTTGGTGTATGTGCTAGATTATGTTGAAGGCAATGCCTTGGTGAAACAATCTGATACCGTTAAGAAACAATGGCTTCGTAAGATTGAAAATTACTATATAAAAGATAGTAAGTACCAAAAAGATACCCACGCAGGAAATAGTATTCGAGGATTGACGGATGAAGAGGTTGTACAATTAACCAGTTTTGAATCCTTGATTGACAACAGCATAATGACGCGTCGTCTAGGCTTTCAAGATGGAGAAGTCAAACGAAATGGCTATTATTTGATTTCCTTGACCTCTCCGATTTACTCTGCTTTAGACAATCCAAATGGTGCGCCAGGAGATTTGATGTTCCGTCGTATGGCTTATGAACTCTTTGCGGCTAAGGGATATTATGGAGGATTTGTGCCGTATGTTTCAAACCAATATGCAGATGCAGCATTTGCAGCGGGTTCGAAAACTTGGTCAAGTCATTTAAAGAAAGATCAAGGACTGGTGACAGATACCATCGTTCTTGAAAAGGTCTTTGGTGGCAAGTACAAAAATTGGACAGACTTTAAAAAAGCGATGTATCAAGAACGGATTGATAAATTGGTAGATTTAAAACCAGTTACGATTCGCTATGAACTAGGACGATTGAATTCGAATAAGACAGTGACGATTACTTCATTTGAGCAACTCCAATCTATGATTGAAGATGCGATGGCATTTGATGTTAGAAATGATGCAAGTTTAAAACGCGCTACCTTAAATTCCAATCCTGTTGCTAGCTGGGTGAATATCCTGAAGCAAAAAGTGTACAACGCTTATCTTCGTAGCACAGATGATTTTAAGGAATCAATTTTTAACTAAGCTAAATTAGTATTTATACATTCTATATGGAATTTTTAAGAAAAGGCAGATTGAGAAAATCTGGCACTTTGTCAACTGTAGTGGGTGAAGTATTACCCCATACGAGAGAGAATCAGGTTGGTTCTCTCTTTTTGTATGTTTAAAGCGATGAGAATTTTTGTTTTAAAGTTCTTAAAGTTTCGGAAACCGAAAGCTTGTCGTTTGATGTCCTTGATTAGTTTGTTAGTTGCTTCGAGTTTAGCGTTTGAATAAGGTAATTCAATTGCATTGGTAATGTATTGTCTGTATTTGAGAAAGGTTGTCAAGACTGTTTTGAAAGTAGGATTCACAGTAGGTAAATAGTCTTCTATCAGTCCGAAGAATGCCTCGCTGTTCTTCTCCTGAAAATGGAAAAGCAAGAGCTGATAAAGATCATAATAGTACTTTAGTTCCTCTGACAAGTCTAAGGTCTTTTGAACTACTTCTCTAGGGGTTAAGGTTTGCCTAAAGGTTCGAGAATAAAAGAGTTTGTTAGAGAGTTTCCGGCTGTCCTTTTGGAGGATTCTCCAATGATGTTTCATAGCACGATAAGGAAGTGATCCCTTGTCACAGTTCTTCATAATGGCAATCCGAGTAGCCATCATCGCTCTGCTCAGGTGCTGCATAATATGGAAACGATCCAGGACAATCTTTGCTTTCGGGAATAAGAAGTTAATGATGGGGATGTAGTTTCCAGCCATATCCATAGTTACGACTTTGACGTTTTCCCTCATCTCTCTCGTGTATTTGAGGAAGTAGTTTTTAATGGTTGTTTGTCGATTATTCTCAAGAATAGTGATAATCTTTTTGGATTGAAAATCCTGAGCGATAAATGCCAGCTTTCCCTTATTTCGAGAGAATTCATCCCACGAGAGGATTTTAGGTAATTGTGAGAACTGTTCCTTGAAGGAGAATTGATTCAGTTTTCTCTGTACCACAGAGACAGAGATATGAAGTCTTCTAGCAATATCAGAGTTCGTTAGTTTTTCCGTATGTAGTTGAGTGATTTTATCCCGGACAGGTTGAGAAATTTGATGATGTTTCTTGACGAGAGGCGTTTGAGAAACGGATACACGGAGACAACACTTGCATTTAAAGCGGCGTTTTCTCAGTTTTAGAAGAGTAGGAAATCCTTGAATATCAAGCATAGGAATAGAGGATTCTCGTTGGAAGTCATATTTTATCATCTTTCCTTGGCAGTGAGGACAAGGAGGAGAAGGATAATCTAAGGTTGCTTGAATGAGGATATGGGATTTAGACTTGTAAGCAGAAGTGATGGTGATATTTTTATCTTTAATTCCGATAAGATTTGTGGTATTATGAAGTTGTTCCATATGATTCTTTCTAATGTGAGTTTCGTCGCTTTTCATTATAGATTATATGGGACTTTTTTTCTACACTGAAAAGCCCTATAATCTCTTCAGTGGAAGTTACCCACTACAGAAATTATAGAGCCTTAATTGTTTGACTAAGGGCTTTTTTGTGTTGAGGAGATAAAAAAGGGGCTCAAAGCCCTGATGAATTGATACTCTAGGAGAATCTTAGAGTGTTTTTTATTTCTTGAATTTACAATATAAGTGCACGATAAAAACTCATAAGATTTTTTCTAGTAAAATAAAACTGAACAAACATCTTACGAAAGGAAATCTTATGAGCTACCATCATTTTACCATAGATGAACGAGAAAGTATTCTGATTTATCGTACTAAAGGGATGACCTTTTCTCAAATAGCACGACTATTACATCGGCACCCCTCAAGTATTAGTCGTGAATTAAAACGTCATTCAAAACAAGGCAACTATTCGCCTAGTAGGGCACAAACAGCTTATCATCTCGCTAAATCGCATTGTGGGCGAAAAAGGAAATTAGAAATAGACACTGAACTCAGTCAGACCGTCAAGCATCTTTTTCTTGAGTGTCAATGGTCGCCAGAAGAAATTGAGGGACGATTACGTTTAGAACGAGAAAGACCCGTCATTAGTTATCAAACCATTTATAGAGCTATCTATCGCGGTCACTTTGACGACACGCCTCTTTCACATGGTGCTCGTGGGGTTGTTCGCAAACTTCGTCACCATGGTAAAACACGCCATACACAATCCCATGTGGAAAAGCGAGGAAAAATTCCTATTTCTCATACCATTCATGAGAGGCCAATAGCAGCTAATGAACGCTCGAGAATAGGTGATTGGGAAGCCGATACTGTTGCTGGAAAGACTGGAAAAGCTTGCCTAGTAACACTCACTGATAGGCATTCCCGCTTCCTCAAAATTCAGAAAGTAGCTGTCAAGAAAAGTAAATTGGTTATAGAAGCCATGGTAAATATGTTAGAGTCCCTACCAAAAGAAACAGTGACTCCTGATAGAGGTAAGGAATTCTCAGGACATCCTGAACTCACCGAGAAACTAAATGTCGAAGTCTATTTTCCTGATCCTCATGCTCCTTGGCAACGAGGAACAAACGAGAATACAAATGGCTTATTGCGAGAGTATTTTCCAAAAGGAAGTGACTTAACAGAGGTAGAACACTTGATCATTCAGGAATGGGAAGATAAATTAAACAACAGACCACGAAAATGTCTAAACTGGAAAACACCTTATGAAATTTTTTATGGGATAAATGTGCACTTAATTTGACAATTCGCCACACTGAAAAAGCCCTATAATCTCTTCAGTGGAAGTTACCCACTACAGAAATTATAGAGCCGAAAATCTGTCTTTTTGATAATCCAGACTCAATAGATATTTATAGCATTTAAAATCCCCTATTTTTAAATAAGGATATGGTATAATGGAAGAAAAGTAAGATGGATGAGGTAGTGGATGGATATACGAGTGATAGCCACGGATATGGATGGGACACTCTTGGATTCGCAAGGTCGCTATCCAAAAGAGCGATTCGAAAAGCTCCTAGAAAGTCTGGAAAAAAGAGGGATTCGCTTGGTGATTGCGACAGGAAATCACTTATCGCGGATGAGGTTGCTTTTCGGTGATTTGATGGGTCGTCTGTCTTTTGTGGCAGCGAACGGTACTGTCTTGGTGGAGCAGGGGAGAGTTTTTTCTCAGCGTTTTTGGACAAGAGCAATGGTTCAGGATTGTTTGGCTTATTTTCATGGAAAATTACGGTCTTACCATGTTATTGTTGGCATGGAGGAGCAGAATATTGCGCTTGAGGGAACGGATTTTTCCTATGTTTATCAGTTGGTATCGCGTGAATCTGCTGAAGGCTTTTTATCCCGTATTCAGTATGTGGCAAGCTTTGATGACTTACCTTTGGGAAACTATTTGCGTGTGAGTTTGATGCTGAAAGAAGCAGAGGTTGAAGACGTGATTAGGCAGTTTAATCAGACTTTCCAAGGGAGATTTGTCGCGGTGACGAGTGGATATGGTTCTGTCGATATTTTGGAGACAGGGATTCATAAAGCCTGGGGGTTAGAGCAACTCCTTACTAGATGGGATATGTCTGCTTCTCAATTAATGGCCTTTGGTGATAGCAATAATGATGTGGAAATGCTTGAGTTAGCTGCTTACTCCTATGCTATGGACAATGGAGATGAGGCAGCTAAACTCGCCGCAAATGCTTTAGCACCAACAAATGATCAAGCAGGAGTGCTACAAGTGATTGAAAACTATTTAAAAGATGGTGAAAAATAGGAGGAAATATGAAAGATTTTTATAGAAATGTCAGTCGATTTTCGATTCGGACCTTTTCGGTCGGAGCTGCCTCGGTCTTATTAGGGATGAGCCTCGTTGCGACGAGTTTACAAGAAACGGTACAGGCAGAAGAGATGAGCTCTTGTACCAAGATTACCTATCATTATGTGAGTGAAGATGAGCTGAGTGCCGATGAGAAAAAGCTAATTACAACAGCTCTTCCATCTAATATGGTGACAGGAGAGACAACCTATTACATGGTGTATCGTCCAGATGCTAAAGGAATCTTGCCAAAAACAGGATCAGACTTGACTGCCTTGTTAGTGACAGGAGCAGGTGTGGCATTTTTGGTCTGCGCTCTTGTGTTTCACAAGAAAAAGAAGACTTGGATTGCGACCGCTTTTGTGGTAACCAGTTTGGGCCAAGTAGTAGCAGTACCTGAAGTATCAGCGATTACGCATAATTTATTTGCACACTTGACCCAAGAATTTTGCTTGCCAAATGGCGGTATCATGCCAGAAAAAGTCCGTGATATTGATGGCTATCACTTTGTTGGTTATATTGTAGAAGCAGCACAAAAAGCCCAATCAACAGCTCCAACTGAGCAGGTGAAAAAAGAGCTTTCAAGCGATGACACAAAGCCAGCTATGCCAGAGCCAGAGGTTGAAAAACATTATGAAGTTCCGACTGCTAACATTCCGACGGTAGAAAAGCCCGTTTTCCCAGTAGAGGAAGTTCCTGTCACTCCGGATCCAGAGGTTGAAAAACATTATGAAGTTCCGACTGCTAACATTCCAACGGTAGAAAAGCCTGTTTTACCAGTAGAGGAAGTTGCAGTTACTCCGGAGCCAGGGGTTGAAAAACATTATGAAGTTCCCACCTCCAACATTCCAACGGTAGAAAAGCCTGTTTTCCCAGTAGAGGAAGTTCTGGTCACTCCAGAGCCAGAGGTTGAAAAGCATTACGAAGTTCCGACTGCTAACATTCCGACAGTAGAGAAACCTGTCTTGCCAGTAGAGGAAGTTCCTGTCACTCCGGAGCCAGAGGTTGAAAAACATTACGAAGTTCCGACTGCTAACATTCCAACGGTAGAGCAACCTGTTTTCCCAGTAGATGAGGTTCCTGTCACTCCGGAGCCAGAGGTTGAAAAGCATTACGAAGTTCCCACCTCCAACATTCCAACGGTAGAAAAGCCCGTTTTCCCAGTAGATGAGGTTCCTGTCACTCCGGAGCCAGAGGTTGAAAAGCATTACGAAGTTCCGACTGCTGACATTCCAACGGTAGAAAAGCCCGTTTTCCCAGTAGATGAGGTTCCTCATTATGAAGTCCCAAGTGAGAATATTCCAACGGTAGAGAAACCGATTCTGCCAATTGAAGAAGTCCCTCAGTATGATGTTCCGCAGGACAATATTCCGACGGTGGATCAGCCAGTAGCTCCGTTGGAGTTGATTGTGGCTGCGGATAAGTTAGATCAAGGCTTGAAAAAAGAAGTCAATACTAGCAAGAAAACACCAGAAAGTATAGCTGATTATCAGACGGCAAAAGATAAGGCTAACACAGCCTTGGCAGACGCAAATACTGTAATTGCAGACAAGGCAGCTAGTCCAGAAAAGATCGCAGAAGCTCAGAAAAAGGTAGAAGAAGCCCTCAAAAACTTAGAAGCAGCAGAAGCAGCTTTGAAAAATCAATCACTCACCAAGCCAACGTTGACTTTTTCAGCTTTAGAAAAGAAAGAAAAAGACAAGTCTGTCCGTGTCAGCTATCAATTAATTGATCCAGATAATAGCTTCGTATCTGCGACTGCTCAGATTTTTGCAGGGGACAAGCTAGTTAAAGAAGTAAAACTGTCTAAGGATGATTTGGCAGGGGCAGTTATTTCAGGTTTGGATTATGATGTTGATTATCAGCTGAAGACAGTCTTTGAATATGCAACCTTGGCTGAAAATGCGCGTGAAACGCTTCCTGATGTAGAGGCTTTTGTCCTTGAACGCAAGCAGATTGAGCTGAAAAACTTACGCGACCTTTCTCTTTATACCTATAAAGGTGGTGTCAAGACCAAGGTCATCAGTCTTCAAGAAATTGGGGATATTAAGGACTATTTTGCAAGTTTTGTATCAGAAACCGGCAAGGAAGTAGAGTTACCAATCAAGGAAATTGTGGCAGACGGAGCGAGCTTTAAGGTCGTAGCGACTCATCCTGAGCTGGTTCAGCGAAGTGAGACTGGTGATTATGTAGATGACTATACTTTCAACATTGGTCGGATTGCCCCAGCTCAAAATGGCATTTATACCTCTTTCAAAGACTTGATCGATTCCATCAATGCCAATCCAAGTGGCACTTTTACACTGGGTGCAGATCTCAGCGCAGATGAACTTGGGGTGCCAAGTGCCAGCTATGTGACAGTACCATTTACAGGGACACTGACAGGTGTAAATGGCGGTAAAAACTTCACCATTTATGGTTTGAAAGCTCCACTGTTTGCCAGCACGAATGGCGCTAGCCTAACCAATCTTAATTTGGCAGATGTAGCGATTAGAAGCGCTAATGCAAATGCAGCAACGCTGGTTAATACAGCTCAAAATACGACCATTCGCAATGTAGCAGTGACAGGTGCGATTGAAGCGCCTAACAATGTAGCTGGATTGGTTTATGATGCAGCATCTGGTACAAAGATCCAAGATGTGGATCTGGATATGACCATTCGGACAACGAAAACAGACGGAGAAATGATCTCTGGTGGTTTGGTTGGAAAATTGCGTGATAGTAGTATTGAAAAAGCCCATATCAATGCTCAGATTGATACCTATGTCAACTCAGGACAAGCCTTTGGTGGTATTATTGGTAGCGCAGAAGGCAAAACGCCAAGTATCCAAGATGTTTATGTCGAAGGCTTATTGGACAATAAAAAAGGTGGTCGTGTCGGTGCGATTGCAGGAAATCCAGGAAATACAGCTCTACATCGTATCGTTTCTGGCATGACGGTGAGAGGTGGTTCGGACTATGTTGGAGCAGGAACTCCAACCAATACGACAGAGCTTTACCGCATTGAAAATCGCTCAACTGCAAGTGTTCAATCTAATAAACTGACAGAAATTCCAGCAGATGAGGCCAAGGCGAAGATTGATGCTATGGGGTTGACCGCAAGCTTGTCTGACAAGGAAAGCTTGGTTGGTGCGACTTCTAAGACCATTGATTACAGTACCTTGCCAAATTATGAGGCGGAGCGTGAGATAGCCTATCGCAATACCGAAAAACTCCTACCTTTCTATAATCGTGAATACATCGTTAAGCAAGGAAACAAGATTGACGCTTCAAGCAAGCTCTACACGACTAAGCTTGTGTCTGTCGTGCCGATGAAGGACAAGGTAGTTGTGGCGGATCTCTACAAGGATAAGACAGCGATCAATCGTCTCATGCTCCACTATGCAGACGGTACGGTCGAATATGTCAATCTAGCGCTTGGTGAAACCTTTGCTGATAATACCATTCAAGAGTACAAATTAGCAGGAGGTGAGCTGCTCTATACGCCTGAGCAATTCATGACGGATCCTTCTGATGTGATTGCGACAGCCATGACGCGGGTAGCTGGTTTAGGCTACTTCTCAGAAGATGTTTGGAAAGTGACCCAAAGGCATCCTGAGACAGAAGCAGATAGCCCAGATTTATCACCGATTGAGCCTTATCAACGTGAGATTTTAGAAGTTCTTTCTCTCAAGAATGCCTTTGATGAAGTCAACAGCCGTGCCAAGGAAGTCTTTGAGGCAGCTCTGGCACAGAGTGTAGCGGCTGATTTCACGGCTTCTCCAATGAAGACTCAGATGCAGGATTATATGCGCAAAAATGCCGTGGCTATTCTAGTTGGTGCGACCTATCTCAACCGTCTCTACAAGATTCAGTTTGGTAAGATGAATGTAGGAGAGCTTGCAACCTTCTATCAAAACTTCTTTGGCAATCAAGTCAATAGCCTAGAATTTCTAGCCAATCTCGGTCGGATGGGCAATGATGCACTGGATATTAAGAACAATCCAGCTACTTATGAGAAATGGATTGCTCCAGTGTCTGGTTATAACAATCTCCGTGACTATCTCAGTGCTTACCGGACACGCTTTACGACTATGAGTGAAAATGACTGGTTCAAATCAGCAACTAAGGCGCATATCGCAGAAGCAGCGTCTAAGGAATTGCCAGATCAAACCTATCAAGTCTATGACCAGCTTAACCGGATTGATCATACTCGCTTGATCTTGCCACTCTTGAACTTGACGACAGAAGGCATCTATGTCATGAGCAATATGACTACGCTCTCCTTTGGGATGTACGACCGCTATATGGATATGTCTTTGAAAGAGACAGATCCAGCAAAATATGCGAGTGAAATCGAGCGAGTTGACAAGCTAGTAGATTACTATGCCAAGGTGCAGGCAAATCATTTTGACTTCTGGTACCGCATTGCAAAACCTGAGGTCAAAGAGCGCCTATATAGCAGAAGAGATATACCGATTCCATCTTGGGATGGGTACCTGATTCCGAAATTTGGCAATAAGGAATCCTATTGGATGCCGAAATTTGGTGAGGGAGCGTCTCCTCGGATGACAGACTTCTTTGCACCGATTGGCAAATACTATACCTCAAACGGTCTAGGGGCTTATGCGACGGGTTCTTTGGTTCACTTTGTCCTTGATCGTATGTTGGATCTTTACGGAGAATCCGTCTTTACCCATGAGATGACTCATAACTTTGACGGAACGATTTACCTCGGTGGTCATGGTCGTAGGGAAACTCTTGGAGCAGAAGTCTTTGCCCAAGGCTTATTGCAATCGACAAGCACGGCTACCAACCAAATCTTTTCTCTGAATACTCATGCAGATTTTGCAGAAGTGGACGGCGGAAAATTTGCAACCAACCGCGTGCACAATCTATCACCAGAACGCTTCCAGACAGAAGCTGACTTAAAAGCCTATAGTCAAGGTCAGATGGATGTGATTTATACTTTGGAAGCCTTGGAAGCAAATGCTTTGGTGAAACTTGCAAAAGAAGACCAGGCACTCTTCTACAAGAAGATTGAACGTTTGAATGACATAGGTGAATCGAAGATTCGTCAAATGACTGCGGAAGAAGTACAGTCCCTAACCCTTGCGAGCGTCAATGACTTGGTGGACAATGATATTCTTCTTGGAACACATGGATTCCATGCAAATAAGGACAAGATTGGCAAGAACGGCTATGACCACGAAGTATTGTTTGCGGCAAATTACAGTGGTCTGACTAATCCACATGGCTCATCGGATAGCTTGACCATTAAGCGTCTAGCCTTTGAATTGCTAGGAGAAACGGGCTATGATGGCTTTATTGCCTATCTATCTAACCAGTACCGTGCAGCAGCTCAAGCAGAGGGCAAGGTCTTTAACGATGAGTATATCTTGAAGAAGATTTCAAATGGAGCATACGCTGACTTCCATGCCTTCAAGAAAGCCATGTACCAACGCCGTTTGGACAAGGTTGGTCAGTTGAAGCCAGTCACCTTTACCTATGCGAAAAACACTTATACTGCTGATCAAGCAACCTTGAATCGCTTGATTGGAGAGGCAGTTGAAGCCGACTTGGCAGCCTTTAAAGCCAAGAAAGCAACCAACAATCTCTTTGCGCTCAAAGAAGCGATTTACAAAGCTTATCTTTTAGATACAGATGATTTTAGAGCATCGATTTATCAATAAAACAAGGAAAGAGGTTGGGACATCGTCCTCGTGGGCGTTTGTCCCACTCTCTTTTCTTAAATAGAAATGCATAGAATAGTATCAGTTTTTCTTAGAATAAAGGAAGAAAAGGGTTTCAAATCGTGGTATGCTATAATTATCGAGAAAACAATACTAGAAATAGAGGAAAAGCAAATGACCAAACAATTTCCAGAAGGCTTTTTATGGGGTGGCGCAACAGCTGCCAACCAATGCGAAGGTGCCTATAATGTAGACGGACGTGGCTTAGCCAACGTTGACGTCGTGCCGATTGGTAAGGATCGTTTTCCGATTATCACAGGCAAGAAAAAGATGTTTGATTTTGAAGAAGGCTATTTCTATCCTGCCAAGGAATCGATTGACATGTACCATCATTTCAAGGAAGATATTGCCTTGTTTGGTGAAATGGGCTTTAAGACTTACCGTCTGTCTATTGCCTGGACCCGGATTTTTCCAAAGGGAGATGAGCTAGAGCCAAATGAAGCAGGACTAAAATTCTATGAAGACCTGTTCAAAGAATGCCACAAGTATGGCATCGAGCCCTTGGTGACCATCACCCATTTTGACTGTCCCATGCACTTGATTGAAACCTATGGTGGTTGGCGTAGTCGCAAGATGTTGGAATTTTATGAACGTCTCTGCCGTACCTTATTCACTCGTTACAAAGGTTTGGTCAAATACTGGCTGACCTTCAATGAAATCAATATGATCTTGCATGCACCGTTTATGGGGGCAGGTCTCTATTTTGAAGAGGGTGAAAATGAAGAGCAAGTCAAATACCAAGCTGCTCACCATGAATTGGTTGCCTCAAGTATTGCCACCAAAATCGCCCATGAAATCGATCCAGAAAACAAGGTCGGCTGTATGCTGGCAGCAGGGCAATACTATCCAAATACCCCACACCCACGTGATGTCTGGGAAGGCTTGCAGCTAGACCGTGAAAATTACTTCTTCATCGACGTACAAGCGCGTGGAGAATACCCAAATTATGCCAAGAAGATGTGGGAGAAAAAAGGCTTGACGATTGAGATGACCGAAGAAGACTTGGCGCTTCTACGTGAGCATACGGTTGACTTTGTATCCTTCTCTTATTATTCAAGCCGTGTGGCATCTGGTGACCCTGAGGTGCAAGAGAAGACAGCTGGAAACATCTTTGCTTCAATCAAAAATCCATATCTTGATAGCTCTGAATGGGGTTGGCAGATTGATCCGTTAGGGCTTCGCATTACCCTAAATACCATCTGGGACCGTTACCAAAAACCAATGTTTATCGTGGAAAATGGTTTGGGAGCAGTGGATGAGCCAGATGAAAATGGCTACGTAGCAGACGATTACCGGATTGAGTACCTAGCAGCCCATATCAAGGTCATGAGTGATGCCATCCATGAAGACGGAGTCGAGTTGCTCGGCTATACGACATGGGGCTGTATTGACCTAGTCTCTGCTGGAACTGGTGAGATGAAAAAACGCTACGGCTTCATCTACGTGGACCGTGATAATGAAGGAAATGGTAGCCTAAAACGCAGCAAGAAAAAATCCTTTGACTGGTACAAGGAAATCATTGCAAGCAATGGTGAGAACCTATAAAACAAAAATAAGGGAGTGGGAGTCAATCGTGATTTCGTAGAAATCGATTTTCCTCACTCCTTTGTTTCTAGGCTCAAGTATTAACAGTCCATTGGACTAGCCTCGCTTTTGAGTTTCCAAGCTCAGGTACTAACAGTCCACTGGACTGTTAGTATCCCGCAAGTTGACTACCTTTCACAATTGAGAATTGTGAAAGGTTGGAAATAGGGCTAGCGAAGATAAGTTCGCTAGCTTCTTTTAATAGAATATTGATTTATCAATGTTTTGGATAAGTTGCTCACAACTTTCTGTTCTCGCAAATAGCTCCACTGGAGCATTGAACCCAGCGACAAGATTGTGTCAAACTGTTCAAACTATAAAAAATAAGGGAGTTGGGTACTTTTGTCCCACTCCCTTATTTTTTAGACTGTCATTTTTGAAAATATTTATAAGAATAGTTGAATGAGTTGATGGGCAACGCCGTCTTCTTCGTTGGTCAAGCTTAGCTGCTCATCTGCATAAGGTAGGAGGGCAGGATTGGCATTCTTCATCGCATAGCCAATGCCTGCAAAGGCTAGCATTTCTGTATCGTTGTGTTCATCACCAAAGGCAATCAAATCCTTGCGGTCCTTATTTAAGACTTTGAGGAGATAGTCGAGAGCAAAGGCTTTGTTGATGCCTTTGGCAGAACACTCAAGGATATTTAGCGGACCACCCCAGGTATTGATAGAGAGCTGCTCCTTGTAGAAATGGTTGAGCTCTAGCGCCAAGGCGTACTTGTCCTCTGCACGAGTCTGCATGAGAATGGCATTTGGATCCCTCGTGACTAGCTGCGGTTGAAATTGATGATGTTCTTTGAAACGATCAATCCCAAATAAAGCGGGATTGACTACCTCTTCATCTCGATTGGTAATGTAAAATTTATTGCGGTATTCACCTGCGATAAAGTCTGCCTCAATCTCTTTTTCTCGCTTGACCAGATCGAGTAAGAAGGATTTGTCTAGGGGAACAGACTGTTCAAACTCCCAATGTTTCTCAGGAAGATGAACCAAAGAGCCGTTGAAGTTAATCATGGGGGTCTTGAGTTCTAATTCCTTATAAAAATCAAGTGCCATCCGATAAGGACGTCCAGTTGTGATGACAACGTGATGGCCTTTTTCGCTGATCTTTCGGATGGTTTCTTTGGTAAATTCGGATAATTGGCTATTATGGTTGAGTAGAGTGCCATCGAGGTCGATAGCGATTACTTTTTTGCTCATAGGATTCACTCTCCTTTCGGGTGATACCTCCTATTATATCAGATTTAAGACGAAAAGAAAGGATTTGTGGTATAATAGGCGTTTATTCATGGAAGGAGGAAGAGAAAATTGAGAAAATGGATAGGGATTCATGTCCTGTTTGTTCTCGTTTCTTTCTTGGTCTACCGAGAAGGAATTACGGTGCAGGGACCTGATTTAATTTGGAATATGTTTTTAGCCTTGGTGGCGTATAATGCTGCCTTTTTTGCCAATCGCTTGCGACAAAAGTGGTTGTATCTGGCTTTTGGGGTGATCTGGTTTTTGTTTTATCCAAATACTTTTTACATGGTCACAGACTTGATTCATATGGACTGGGTATCTAAAACCTTGTGGGATAGACAAAGTTTACACCTCTTTGTAGCCTTTGTGCTGAGTATCTTTTTTGGAGTCATGTGTGGTGTGGAGAGTTGGCGCTTGATGATAAAAAGGAGTAAACTCGCTTGGTGGATAGAAGATGGTTTGATGATTGGTCTGTCATTTCTGTCCAGTCTTGCCATTTACATCGGAAGATACGATCGCTTAAATTCTTGGGATGTCCTTCACCGTCCTTTGATTGTGCTAGAAAAGTTACTTGCAGCTCTTGAGCGTGAACGTTGGTATTTTGTCCTTGGATTTACCCTTCTTCAAGTTATGGTTCTTTTATTTGTGAATGAAAACGAGGAAAAATCTAAAAAAGGCAATCATTTATCTTGAAAAATGAATATAATTAGGTTATAATCTTCTTATCGTTCGTAAATAAAGGAGATTTTTACTATCATGGACAAGTTTTTTGGTCTAAAAGAGTATGGGACGACAGTTTCAACAGAAATCATGGCAGGATTGACAACCTTCTTTGCCATGTCTTATATTTTGTTTGTCAATCCAAGTGTGCTGAGTGTGGCAGGCATGCCTTCACAGGCAGTATTTTTGGCAACAATCATTGCAAGTAGTGTATCAACGCTAGTCATGGGGCTCTTTGCAAATGTTCCCTATGCTCTAGCACCAGGGATGGGCTTGAACGCTTTTTTCACTTACACAGTTGTTATCGGGCTTGGCTTTACTTGGCAGGAAGCTCTTGCGATGGTCTTTCTTTGCGGGATTTTCAATATCTTTATCACAGTCACGAAAGTTCGTAAGAGCATTATCAAGGCGATTCCAGTCAGTCTTCAGCATGCGATTGGTGGAGGTATCGGGGTCTTTGTAGCCTATCTTGGATTTAAAAATGCTAACTTAATTACCTTTTTGACATCTGGTTCGGATATTATGACTGTCAATGGTGTGGAGCCAGCAAAGGCAACCGCAGAAACATTTTCAAATGGTGTATATTCTGTCCTAGCAGGTGGCGGTGTGGTGCCAGCCATTTCAACCTTTACAGATCCAAGCGTTCTTTTGACTGTATTTGGCTTGATTTTAACCGCTGTTTTGGTCATTAAAAATGTTCGTGGAGCGATTTTGATTGGGATTGTAGCTACAACCCTTGCAGGGATTCCAGCAGGTGTGGTTGATCTATCAGCGATTAACTGGGCGGATAATCATATCGGTAATGCCTTTGGAGAATTAGGTACAACCTTCCTTGCAGCTTTTGATGGGATGTCTTCTCTCTTTAGCAGTACCGAACGCTTGCCATTGGTTTTCATGACCATCTTTGCGTTCAGTTTGTCGGATACCTTTGATACCCTTGGGACCTTTATCGGTACAGGCCGTAAGACAGGAATCTTTTCTGCAGAAGATGAAGAAGCGCTTGAAAATGGGAAAGGCTTCAATTCAAAAATGGACAAGGCGCTTTTTGCCGATGCCATTGGAACATCTATCGGAGCGATTTTTGGAACGTCTAATACGACGACTTATGTTGAGTCTGCGGCAGGGATTTCAGCAGGTGGACGGACTGGTCTGACTGCAGTGACGACGGCTGTCTTGTTCCTATTGTCTATTTTGATTTTGCCATTTGTGGGTATTGTACCAGCAGCTGCAACAGCTCCAGCCCTTATTATTGTTGGGGTTATGATGGTTTCTTCTTTCCTTGATGTGGATTGGACAAACTTTGAAGATGCGCTTCCAGCCTTCTTTGCAGCCTTCTTCATGGCACTTTGCTTCTCTATTTCTTACGGGATTGCAGCAGCCTTTATCTTCTATTGCTTGGTTAAAGTCTCAACAGGCAAAGCAAAAGAGATTCATCCGATTCTTTGGGGAGCAACGGCTCTGTTCATTATGAACTTTGTCATTCTAGCCTTTTTATAAAATAGAGAGATGAGCCTAAAAAGCTTATCTCTTTTTTAGTAAAGGAGAGACAAATAAAGCCTACTATGGTATAATGAGTAGCATGTATAGTCAAAATGAAGAAGAATTGATTGCCCTTGGGCAGACGATTGGAGAGAAACTACAAGCAGGTGATGTGCTGGTTCTGACTGGTGATTTGGGCGCAGGAAAGACTACCTTGACCAAAGGGATTGCTCAAGGCCTTGGAATTAAACAGATGATTAAAAGTCCGACCTATACCATCGTTCGGGAATACGAAGGGCGGCTCCCTCTCTATCATTTAGATGTTTATCGGATTGGGGATGACCCTGATTCGATTGACTTGGATGACTTTCTCTATGGAGATGGCGTGACGGTGATTGAGTGGGGTGAGCTGCTTGATGCTTCGCTTTTTGATGATTTTTTACGAATTGTTATTGAGAAGGTTGGAGATGGTCGCAAGCTCAGCTTAGAGCCAAAAGGGAAACGGAGTCAAGCCTTGCTAGAGGAGATTGGTCATGGCGCAGGTTGAGAAAGAGATTTTCTTTGAAGAAGCTGATGGCTCACATGCAGCAGTCTTTATTGATTTTATGAATCAGGTCGAAAAAGAGACTGATTTTCTCGTCATGGATGAAACGGGCTTTCAGTTTACGGTGGAGCAGTTAGCTACTATTTTCGAAGAGAGTCTTGCTAGTCCAAGTCAACTACATCTTCTAGCTCTATGTGGTGATGAGGTGATTGGAGCAGTCACCGTTCGTGCGTCTAAGCAGTACCGCATCAGCCATATTGGCAATATCTTTATTGCTGTGCGAAAAGACTATTGGGGTCACGGCATTGGGCGGATTTTGCTAGAGGAAGTGATTGCTTGGGCTCAGGAGTCTGGCATCATTCGCCGTTTGGAATTGACCGTGCAAGCTCGAAATAAAGGAGCGGTTCATTTGTACCAAAGTGTTGGTTTTGAAATCGAAGGCATGCAAGCACGTGGTGCTTATTCATCTGAGGGTGAATTTTTAGATGTTTATGTCATGGGAAAATTGATAGATTGAGGAATTATGGTAAAAAAAATTCTTGGAATGCTAGTGAGTGTACTCTTGGTTACGATTGCAGGAGTGGGTGTTTATGGCTTCACCATTTATAATCAATCCACGGATACATTATCAAAAACCTATAAAAGCTTTGGAAATGAGACAGATGTCATTTCAGCGACTGAACCTTTGACCCTTCTGCTTATGGGGGTGGATACAGGGACAGGCTCTCGTGTGGATCAATGGGAAGGAAACAGCGATTCGATGCTCCTTGTGACTGTCAATCCTAAGACTGGCAAGACCGTCATGATGAGCTTGGAGAGAGATATTTTGACCAAGATTAAAGAGGATGGCGAGACTGTGGAAGCAAAGCTCAATGCAGCCTATGCAAATGGTGGGGCAAAGCTAGCAATCTCGACGATTCAAGATTTAATGAATATCCATGTGGACCGCTATATCATGATCAATATGCAGGGCTTGGTGCAGCTGGTGGATGCTGTCGGTGGGATTGATGTTGTCAATTCCTTTGATTTTCCGATTTCGATTGAAGAGCAAGAGCCAGAATACACAGCAACGATTAACCCAGGTAAGCAGCATATCAATGGGGATCAAGCCTTGGTCTATGCCCGCATGCGCTATCAAGACCCTGAAGGAGATTATGGTCGTCAAAAACGGCAACGAGAAGTGATTCAAAAAGTTGTCCGAAAAGTGCTTAGTCTCAATAGCATTAGTCACTACCAAGCCATTTTAAAGGCTGTCAGTGATAATATGCAGACCAATGTGGAGTTGTCTTCACGCAGTATTCCTAAATTATTGGGCTACCAAGATGCCTTTAAGCATATCGAAACCCAGCAATTAAGAGGAGAAGATGCAACCTTGCCAGATGGCGGTTCGTACCAAGTCGTCACAGAAGATCATTTGCTTGAAATGCAAAATATTCTTCGAAAATCCTTGGGACTTGAGACTCTCACTGCTCTAAAGACAAATGCTGTTTTGTACGAGGATTTGTATGGTGCTACGCCTCCGAGTCTTAACCGTAGCAGTCACGCAAGTGATGATGAGAACGGAAGCACTCCAGCTTACTCAGATGCGAGTTACGTTGAAAACTCAGCGGCAATCGTACCCAATACTGCTACAAATCAAACATTTAGTAGCTCAGAAAGCCAAGTACCAGCTTCGTCAACTCCCCAATCAATTCCATCTTTTCAACTGATTCAATGAGAACAAGCGGGAGTGGGACTCAATCGTGATTTCGTAGAAATCGATTTTGTCAATTTCGCTTTCCAATGTTTAGGCTCAGGTATGAACAGTTCACTGGACTAGCCTCGCTTTCGAGTTTCCAAGCTCAGGTATTAACAGTCCACTGGACTGTTAAAATCTCGCAAGGTTGACTAGCTTTCAAAATTGAGAATTGTGAAAGGTTAGAAATAAGGCTAGCGAAGATAAATTCGCTAGCCTCTTCTAATAAAATGTTGATTTATCAGCGTTGTACAGATTAGACAAACACTGTATCAAACTGTCAAGTCTATAATTTTACGAGGTTAGGAATCTTGTCCCAACCTTCTTTTTTACTAAAAAATTACTCTTTCTCCCAAATGGTTTTCATTTCTTGGGTGCGAGCTTTTAGTTCCTGTTCAAATTGCTTGAATTGATAGCCTAAATCCTTGGATATATCCGTGATATGGTCTTTTTGAGCTTCAATAATCGCTAGATTATCTTTTATTCGTTGGCTATTATTTTTTAGAGTTGTAAATTCTGCTTTGGTTTCATGAAAGCTCGTCATCAAGCGTTCTTTATGTTTGACAGTAGCGTAGCTAGCTGCAGCAGCTCCTAGAAAAAATAGCATATTTCGTACTTTCATCTCATTCTCCTTAGGCTTCTTGGATAGTTGATGCCAGATGACTCAGAGCATCAAAGTCAGGCTCATGAGCGGTAAATTCAATCTTCAAATCATCGTCTTCTCCATAACGTGGAGCGAGATGGATATGGGTATGAAAGACAGTTTGACCAGCTATTTCTTCGCTATTTGCGATGATGTTCATACCTTTAGCACCAGTTGCTTTCATAATCTTGCCAGCGAGTTCAGGAACTTTAGCAAATAAGCGACTCGTTTCATCGCCCGTCATTTCAAGGAGATTACGGGCATGCTGTTTAGGGACAATCAAGGTATGACCAGTTGTGACTTGAGAAATATCAAGAAAAGCAAGGACTTCCTCATCTTCATAAACCTTACAAGCAGGAATCTCTCCTGCAATAATCTTGCAAAAGATACAATTTGTCATAAAAATCACCTCTATTTTTCTAGAATTTTGGTATAATGTTCTTATATTATACCAGAATTTGGAGAAAATATGTTAGAAATTAACAATCTTACAGGAGGATACATCAATATTCCTGTGCTGAAAAATGTCAGTTTTGAGGTTGGAAATGGTCAGCTGGTTGGTTTGATTGGCTTGAATGGTGCTGGAAAATCTACGACTATCAATGAAATCATCGGTTTATTGCAACCTTATCAGGGAGAGATTGTGATTGATGGCTTGACCTTGCAAAAAAATGCCACAGACTACCGCAGGAAGATTGGTTTTATTCCAGAGACACCTAGTTTGTATGAGGAATTGACCCTGCGTGAACATATCGAGACGGTAGCCATGGCTTATGATATTGATGAGCTAGTGGCTTTTAAGCGAGTCGGGAAACTGTTGGACATGTTTCGCTTGACGGATAAACTCGACTGGTTTCCAGTGCATTTCTCAAAAGGGATGAAGCAAAAGGTGATGATTATCTGCGCTTTTGTGGTGGATCCGAGTCTTTTTATCGTTGATGAACCGTTCTTAGGGTTAGATCCGCTTGCGATTGCAGATTTAATCCATCTCTTAGAAGAAGAAAAAGCCAAAGGCAAGTCCATTTTGATGAGTACGCATGTGCTAGACTCGGCAGAAAAGATGTGTGATTCCTTTGTGATTTTGCATAAGGGAGAGGTGCGTGCTAAAGGAAATCTTGCAGAGTTGCAGACTAGCTTTTCCATGCCAAATGCCAGTCTCAATGAGATTTATCTGGCGCTGACGAAAGAGGAGGCTAGATGAGAGAAGTACTACAAAAACGGCGCAGGGATTTTGTAGAAGACTGCATGAAATACCTCCGCTATGTATTCAATGACCATTTCGTTCTCTTTTTACTTGTCTTTATCGGATTTTTAGCGCTTCAATACCGAGCTTTGTTGCAAGAGGTAACTGGCTATTCGAGCTTAGTTTTGCTTGGGCTTAGTGTGTTGTCACTAGCTCTTTTGCCCCTAGGTTTTATTGCGACCTACATGGAGCGGGCGGATAAATTGTTTTTATTAGCCAAAGAAGAAGAGTTGCGAATTTGGCTTGTAGCAGCTAGTCGCAGGTCTTATCTTTTTTGGGCAGTCTTGCAAAGTTTGGTCTTGCTAGTCGTTCTACCGATTTTTCTAGCCTTAAAATGGTCCATCTGGCTCTACATATTATATATGGGCTTGATGCTCCTTGGAAAATATCTGATATTTCAAAAAAAATCCGCTCGTTTACTTAGTGAAACGGGGGTGAATTGGGATTTTGCGATTGCTCAAGAAGAGGCACGTAAGCAAAGGATTCTTCGCTTCTTTGCCCTCTTTACGACGGTCAAAGGTTTGTCCAATAGCGTGAAACGACGCAAGTATTTGGATGTCTTTTTGAACTTTGTCCCTAAAAAGCAAAGCCACACCTGGCAAAATCTCTACCTACGCTCTTATTTGCGCAATGGCGATTTATTTGGCTTGACACTGCGCTTGCTATTTCTTTCCTTGTTGGTTCTTGTGAGCGTTTCTGAGGGTTTTATTGCTGCGATCCTTGTGCTCTTGTTTAATTATTTATTACTCTTTCAGCTCACCGCCCTCTACCAAGCTTATGATTACCAGTATTTGATTCGTCTATTTCCCTTGGAGAAAAAAGATAAGCTAAGAGGAGCTGCTTCCTTGATTCGCGCGATTGGGATGCTTGGTTTGGTGCTAGAAGCAGGAGTAGGTCTATTCTTTTTAGCGCAAAAAGAAAGTCTCTTGCTCCTAATAGGCGGAACGCTTGCTCTCTACTTCATCTATCTACCGTATCGCTTAAAGCGATTGGTTGACGAATAGGGTTAAAATTAGTAAAATAGATAGGAAACTTTGTAACGGAGGGAAAGATGGACTTGGTTGATAATGAGCTATCCCTAACGCCGATTGCTGGTAAAAGTGGAAAAGCCTTCATGGGAAGTTATCCAGACGGGGGGCGCGTTTTCGTCAAGATGAATACCACTCCCATACTAGCAGGTTTGGCAAGAGAGCAGATCGCTCCTCAGCTCTTGTGGAGCCGCCGCTTATCAGATGGCAATGTGATGAGTGGTCAAGAATGGCTGTCAGGAAATATCTTGACACCAAATGATATGACGAAAAAACAAATTGTCACAATTTTAACACGTCTTCACCGTTCGCGTCCCTTGATGACCCAGCTAAGCCGTTTAGGCTATCAAGTTGAGTCACCAGCGGAGTTGGTTGAAAATTGGTTGAATCGTGTACCTGTTGCCTTGAAACGCAACCAATATCTCTATTCAATTATCAAGGAATTACGGGCAACCTTGCCTGGTTTTCGTGAGGACTATGCGACAATTGTCCATGGAGATGTGCGTCATAGTAATTGGATTGAGACAGAAAGTGGTATGGTCTACTTGGTGGATTGGGATTCTGTGCGATTGACCGATCGTATGTTTGATGTTGCACATATTCTGAGTCACTATATCCCTGATACACGCTGGAAAGAGTGGTTGACTTTTTATGGTTACAAGTACAACCCGACGGTCTTGAAAAAACTATATTGGTTTAGTCAGTACACATATCTGTGTCAAATCGCTAGTTACTATGCCAATAATGATTTAGAAAATGTGAATCGGGAGATTTATGCGCTACGCAACTTCCGTGCCAAATATGGAAAGGTATTATGAGAGTTAGAAACCGCAAAGGAGCGACAGAATTACTAGAGGCTAACCCCCAGTATGTGGTTTTAAACCCAGCAGATACAAAGGGAAAGTGGCAAGAGATTTTTGGAAATGACCATCCTATCCACATTGAGGTAGGAAGTGGTAAAGGGGCTTTCATCACAGGTATGGCTAAGCAAAATCCAGACATCAACTACATCGGAATTGACATTCAAAAGTCAGTTTTGAGCTATGCACTTGATAAGGTGCTAGCAGCTGATGTTCCCAATATTAAATTACTGTGGGTTGATGGTTCTGACTTGACCAACTATTTTGAAGAGGGAGAGATTGACCGTCTTTATCTGAACTTCTCAGATCCGTGGCCGAAAAAACGCCATGAAAAACGTCGCTTGACCTATAAATCTTTCCTTGATACCTTTAAGACAATTTTGCCTGAGCAGGGAGAGATTCATTTCAAGACAGATAATCGTGGTCTTTTTGAATACAGCTTAGTCAGCTTTTCACAGTATGGCATGACCCTAAATGGCGTCTGGCTTGATTTACATGCAAGCAGCATGGAAGGAAATGTCATGACGGAGTACGAACAAAAATTCTCTAGTAAGGGACAAGTCATCTACCGAGTGGAAGCACAATTTTAATCTGAAAAATCGTGCATGAAGACTAAAAAGTGCAGTAGAATACCTTTTTCTTGCATTTTGTGAAAAAAGGTGCTATACTGTGTACAGTGAATAAAGAAAGTGAGGCGGAGAAGTATCTTCGCCTCTTATATCTGTAAGGAGGTGTAGCCTTATCGCAACGATTGTAGAATTAGTCAAAGAAGTGATTGAGCCAGCGATTCAAGCGCCGTTTGAATTGGTGGATATCGAGTATGGCAAGCTCGGTGGAGATATGGTTTTGAGCATTTTTGTGGATAAACCAGAAGGGATCAGTCTCAATGATACAGCGGATTTGACAGAGATTATCAGTCCACTCTTAGATACCATTAAACCAGATCCATTTCCAGAGCAGTATTTCTTGGAAGTGACCAGTCCTGGTCTTGAGCGTCCTTTAAAAACCAAAGAGCAGGTTTTGGGAGCTGTTGGCAAGTATATCCATGTTGGACTTTATCAAGCGATTGATAAGCAAAAAGTTTTTGAAGGGACATTATTGTCTTTTGAAAATGATGTGATGACCATCGAGTATATGGATAAGACACGCAAAAAAGAAGTCGAAATTCCTTACAATCTTGTATCAAAAGCAAGATTAGCCGTAAAAATTTAAGACAGAAAGGATTGCTTTTGGAGGACAAAAGCTAGAAAATTATGAGCAAAGAAATGCTAGATGCTTTTCGCATCTTAGAAGAAGACAAGGGAATCAAAAAAGAAGACATCATTGACGCTGTCATTGAATCGCTTCGTTCTGCCTACCGTAGACGATATGGTCAAGCAGATAGTGCAGCGATTGAATTTAATGAAAAGACAGGGGATTTCCGTGTCTTTACTGTCCGAGAAGTGGTAGATGAAGTCTTTGATAGTCGTCTCGAGATTAGTCTGAAAGACGCCCTTGCCATCAACACAGCCTATGAGCTTGGGGATAAAATCAAGTTTGAAGAAGCTCCAGCTGAATTTGGTCGTGTGGCTGCCCAATCGGCGAAGCAAACCATCATGGAAAAGATGCGTAAGCAAACGCGTGCCATTACTTACAACACCTATAAGGAACATGAAAATGAGATCATGAGCGGGACGGTTGAGCGTTTTGATAATAAGTTTATCTATGTAAATCTTGGTAGCATCGAAGCTCAATTATCAAAGCAAGATCAAATCCCTGGAGAAGTGTTCCAATCTCATGATCGCATTGAAGTCTTTGTCTATAAGGTTGAGGACAATCCTCGTGGGGTGAGTGTCTTTGTTAGCCGCAGCCATCCTGAGATGATCAAGCGTTTGATGGAGCAAGAAATTCCTGAAGTGTATGATGGTACAGTTGAGATCATGAGCGTAGCTCGTGAAGCAGGAGACAGAACTAAAGTCGCCGTTCGCAGTCACAATCCAAATGTCGATGCTATCGGAACGATTGTTGGTCGTGGTGGTGCAAATATCAAAAAGATCACTAGCAAATTCCACCCAACCAAGTATGACTCTAAGTTGGACAAAATGGTTCCTGTGGAAGAAAATATCGATGTCATCGAATGGATGCCAGATGAAGCAGAATTCATCTACAATGCGATTGCACCAGCAGAGGTTGATCAAGTCATCTTTGATGAAAATGACAGCAAACGTGCCCTTGTCGTTGTACCAGATAATAAATTATCACTTGCGATTGGTCGCCGTGGGCAAAATGTCCGTCTAGCAGCTCATCTGACAGGTTTCCGCATTGACATCAAGTCTGCTAGCGAGTTTGAAGCAATGGAAGAAGCCACAGAGGAAAGCCAAGAAATCGAAGAATTGGTAGAAAGCGATAGCGCAGAATAAACGAGAAGAGGGAAGAAATGGTCAAAACAAGAAAAATCCCTTTACGAAAATCGGTCGTCTCAAACGAAGTCATTGACAAACGTGATCTTCTTCGCATTGTGAAAAATAAGGAAGGTCAAGTCTTTATTGACCCGACAGGCAAGGCAAATGGGCGTGGGGCTTATATCAAGCTAGACAATGAAGAAGCACTTATTGCCAAGAAGAAAAAGGTATTTAACCGTAGTTTTAGCATGGAAGTGGAAGAGCAGTTCTATGACGAATTGATCGCTTATGTTGATCATAAAGTGAAGAGAAGAGAGTTGGGTCTTGAATAATCAAAAATTAGCCAATCTCTTGGGTCTAGCCCAGCGGGCTGGTCGCATTATTTCGGGTGAAGAGTTAGTGGTCAAAGCCATTCAGGAAGGAAAGGCAAAGATTATCTTTTTAGCCCATGATGCTGCCCCAAATTTGACCAAGAAGATAACCGATAAAAGTCGAACTTACAACGTAGAAGTATTTACCGTGTTTTCAACACTAGATTTAAGCACTGCGATTGGCAAGCCTCGTAAGGTCTTGGCAGTCACAGATGCTGGATTTTCAAAGAAAATGAGGTCTCTTATGGAATAGAAGAGGAGGACAAAATTTGTCTAAAAAAAGATTGTATGAAATCGCCAAAGAATTGGGCAAAGAAAGCAAGGAAATCGTCGCTCGTGCCAAAGAGCTAGGCTTTTCTGTCAAAAGCCATGCCAGCAGTGTAGAGCAAGAAGCGGCGGACAAGATTGCAGCTAGCTTTAAAACAGTAGCTAAAGTACAAGCAGAAAAAGTAGAAAAACCTCAGCCGAAGGTAGAAAAGAAAGCTGAGCCAGCTCCACAAGTCAAAGTGGAAGAAAAAGCAGCTCCGCCAAAAGAGCAGACTAAAAAAGTCAGCCGTCCTCAGAGTCGAAACTTTAAGGCAGAGCGAGAAGCGAGAGCCAAAGAGCAGGCAGAGCGCCGCAAGAAACAGCAGGACACACGCAAAGCTGAGCCTAAAGGAAATCAAAATTCGCAAAAAGACCAAGCGTCACAAGGACAAAAATTCCAAGGCAAAGAGCGGACTCGTAAGGATAACCGAGACAATCGCCGTGATTTTAGAGGTGGCAAGCAAAATGGATACGGACAAGACAATCGCAAGGTTGCTCCTGCTCCAAAACCACGGATTGATTTCAAAGCGCGTGCTGCAGCCCTAAAAGCAGAGCAAAATGCTGAATACGCCCGCACCAGCGAAGAGCGTTTCAAGCAGGCGCAGGAAGCCAAAGCAGCTCAGCAAGTGAAGAAAAAGGAAAAGTTGGAAGACATTTTTGTGGAACTACCAACACCAAGCGCAGCTCCAATTACTGCCGTTCCAACTCCAGCTCCTGCTGAGAACCGTCGGAAAAAACAAGCTCGACCAGAAAAACGTCGTGATGATTTTGATCACGAAGAAGAAGGTCCACGAAAACAACAAAAGAATCGAAACAGTCAGAATCAAGTGAGAAATCAAAAGAATAGTAACTGGAATACCAATAAGAAAAACAAAAAAGGTAAAAATAACAGAAATAGCAACCAAGCACCAAAACCGGTCACAGAACGCAAGTTCCACGAATTGCCAAGTGAGTTTGAATACACAGCTGGCATGACCGTTGCAGAAATTGCAAAACGGATCAAACGTGAACCAGCAGAAATCGTGAAGAAGCTCTTCATGATGGGGGTTATGGCAACGCAAAACCAATCTTTAGATGGAGAAACCATTGAACTTTTGATGGTGGATTACGGGATTGAAGCCAAAGAAAAAGTGGAAGTCGATACAGCTGATATCGAGCGTTTCTTTGTCGATGAAGAGTATATCAATGCTGAGGAGCTAACCGAGCGTCCACCAGTTGTGACGATTATGGGACACGTTGACCACGGTAAAACGACCCTTCTTGATACTCTTCGTAATTCGCGTGTAGCAACAGGAGAAGCTGGAGGAATCACTCAGCATATCGGTGCCTACCAAATCGAAGAAAATGGCAAGAAAATCACCTTCCTTGATACCCCAGGACACGCGGCATTTACTAGCATGCGTGCGCGTGGAGCGTCTGTAACGGATATCACTATCTTGGTTGTCGCCGCAGATGACGGTGTGATGCCACAGACCATTGAAGCGATTAACCACTCTAAAGCCGCGAATGTTCCAATCATCGTAGCCATTAACAAGATTGACAAGCCAGGGGCAAATCCTGAGCGTGTCATCGGTGAATTGGCAGAGCATGGAGTTATGTCAACAGCATGGGGCGGTGACTCAGAATTCGTTGAAATCTCAGCGAAGTTCAATCAAAACATTGATGAACTCCTTGAGACAGTTCTCTTGGTTGCTGAAATCCAAGAATTGAAAGCAGACCCAACAGTTCGTGCCATTGGTACAGTTATTGAAGCACGCTTGGATAAAGGAAAAGGTGCTGTTGCGACCCTTCTTGTCCAACAAGGTACGTTGAATGTGCAAGATCCGATCGTTGTCGGAAATACCTTTGGACGTGTCCGTGCCATGACCAATGACCTTGGTCGTCGTGTAAAAGTAGCTGGACCATCAACACCTGTTTCAATCACTGGTTTGAATGAAACACCGATGGCAGGAGATCACTTTGCCGTTTATGAAGATGAAAAAGCAGCGCGTGCAGCTGGGGAAGAACGTGCCAAACGTGCCCTTATGAAGCAACGCCAAGCAACTCATCGTGTCAGCCTTGAAAATCTCTTTGATACCCTTAAAGCAGGTGAAGTTAAGTCTGTCAATGTTATTATCAAGGCAGATGTGCAAGGTTCAGTTGAAGCCCTTGCAGCTTCTCTTCAAAAGATTGAAGTCGAAGGTGTGAAAGTAACCATCGTTCACTCAGCAGTTGGGGCGATCAATGAATCAGATGTGACACTTGCAGAAGCCTCAAATGCCTTTATCATCGGATTTAACGTCCGCCCTACGCCACAGGCTCGTCAACAAGCAGATACGGATGAAGTGGAAATTCGTCTTCACAGCATTATCTACAAGGTGATTGAAGAAGTAGAAGATGCCATGAAAGGAATGCTTGACCCAGAATTTGAAGAGAAAATCATTGGTGAAGCTCTTATCCGCGAAACCTTTAAAGTATCTAAAGTCGGCACTATCGGTGGATTTATGGTTATCAACGGAAAAGTTACCCGTGATTCAAGTGTCCGTGTTATCCGTGACGGCGTTGTTGTCTTTGACGGCAAACTCGCGAGCTTAAAACACTTCAAAGACGATGTTAAAGAAATCACCAACGGCCGTGAAGGTGGACTGATGGTTGAAAACTACAACGACCTCAAAGTCGATGACGTTATCGAAGCCTACATCATGGAAGAAATTAAAAAATAAGATACAAAGCCCGTAAAGTGCCAAGCAAAATTAGGAGTTCTGACGACGGAGCGCCTGCTTTCAGGATGAACTCTCTATTTTGCACTGCACTTAGGGCGTGTTCAGTTAGCTAAGTAGTGAGAGCGTTAAAAAAGTTTCAGCATACCCAAAGGGCATCCGTATCCGTAGAACGAGTCAAGCTCGTAACGGCTACGGAAAACTAGAAGATTGGAGCAGTGTTCATTGAACACAAGTCGATCTATCCCTAAAGGGAGCCAACTCTGTAATTGATTGAAATCAACACATCTTTGTCTCTTTTTTGCCAGACTTTTAGCTCGAACACAATTTCTTAAGATACAAGCCCGTAAAACACAAAGTGAAAATAGGAAATCTGACGAAGAGCCTTTGAGCTCTAGGAAGATTTGCCCCTAAAGGGAGCCGCTGCTGTAACCAGCTAAAGCTGGACATCAGCGTCTCTTTTTCACACAGTGTTTAGTTCGCTAAGTAGTGATAATGTAACAAAATCAAAGAAGAAACGAGCCAGCTTTGCTGGCTGGTTTTCGAATATAGAATATATAAAATAGTAAAAGGAGGAAATCATGGCGAATCATTTTCGTGTGGACCGTGTCGGTATGGAAATCAAGCGCGAAGTCAATGAGATTTTGCAAAAGAAAGTCCGTGACCCACGTGTAGCAGGCGTGACCATTACAGATGTCCAAATGCTGGGTGATTTGTCGATGGCTAAGGTCTATTACACCATTATGAGTGACCTAGCCTCAGACAATCAAAAAGCTCAGCTTGGACTTGAAAAAGCAACAGGCACCATTAAGCGAGAACTCGGTCGAAATCTAAAGATGTACAAGATTCCAGATTTAACATTTGTCAAAGATGAATCTATTGAATATGGAAATAAAATTGATCAAATGTTGCGAAATTTAGAGAAATAATTCAGAAAACGGTAGGAAAATCCTACCGTTTTTCTAATATTTTTGTAAATTTTTTGTGAAAACGAAATATTCATTGATATTATTGCAAAAAAGGGTTGACAAATCCTAAGGAGCAGGAGTAAAATATAGAGGTCTTCATATTACAAAAAAAGAAAAGGAGAGATTAACGTGAAGAAATATCAGAAACTCGCTACTGTGGGTATGCTGAGTGTCTTACTTGGTGGTGTAGTACCTCCTTTGGTACAACCCTTGACACCAGTATATGCAGTAGACAATGTGTCTGCAACAGTTCCAGCACAAACAACTGTTACAATCACAAAGCTGCAAGCAGCTCAGTATAAGAAAATTATCTTTAATGATAATGGAGAAACTAAGACTTTAGATGAGTTAAAAGCAGCTTTAGATGTTCAGGATTTGACAACATTAGACGGTGTGACCTTTAAATGGTATAAAATTACTGATTCGAAAACAGATGCTGAACTATCTAAGATGACAGAACAGCAATTAGATGCATTATATAATGAAAAAGGCACACTAACTGCAACAGCAAATGGAGGAAAGACAACCTTCACTCGTAGTAAAGACCAATATAATGAGGGTAAAGGATACTGGGTTATTGAGCAGTCTGCTCCACAAAATGTCTCAAATGCTTATGGAGTGCCATTCCGTTTGCAATTCCCTATGGCTGCCTCTGATGGTTCAGGGTACTTGACAAATGTTAATGTCTATCCAAAGAACGTTAGCGCTACTGTCCCAACTCCTGATAAAGACGTTGAGAATGTAGGTCAAAATGAAGGAAGTTATAATATCGGTGATAAGATTAACTTCTACCTTAAAGGAACAATTCCAAAAAATATTGGAGATTACTCTACTTATCGATTCAACGATACCTTTGATTCAACTCTTGATTTTGCAGGAGAAGAAGGAGTTAAGGAAGTTAAATTTGGTTCAAATAATATCCTCACAAAAGGTGCAGAATATACTGTATCATGGGATTCTGCTAAACGTACGGTTCAAGTTTCATTAACAGAAGCAGGTTTGAAACGTGTCACAACAACTGTGCCATTTGAAAAACGTAATAATCCAGATGCAACTGCTTTGGATACAACAGCAAATACAGATGATACTCCTTACCTACAAGTGAAATTGGAAGCATCTATTTCAAAAGATGCAGTTGTAGGAAAACCAATTGCCAACAAAACAACAATTACCTTTAATAACAGAGGTGGTAATAATGGGGATCCTAAACCAACTCCACCAGATGGAGAAACTCCTCCTCCAGGAGAAGATACTCCACCAGTTCCACCAGTGACTCCGCCAGAAGAACCACCAACTACTCCACCTAGTCCAGATGTATATGTTTATACAGGTGGTAAACGTTTTGTTAAAGAAGATAGCAACAATACAAATAAAAAACTTGCAGGAGCAGAATTCAAAATTTTTGCTTCAAATGAAGCCAATGCATCAGCTGTGAAATGGACTCAGGCAATGATTGATGCAAACGCTGCAACCTCAACAAATTCAGCTAAATTTGGAGGTGAAGTAGCTGTTGGTAAAGAAATCGTCTTGAAATCTGATGCAGACGGTTCATTTGAAATTAAAGGTCTAGCTTACACACCAGAAACTTCTACGGATACAAAAGGTGATGGTTCTAGAAAATATTACCTTCAAGAAACAAAAGCACCAGCTGGATATGTTCTTTTAACAGATAAGATTGAATTTGAAGTAAATCAAACTTCTTATCATAGCGCTCCATCTGGAGTTAATGTTGGAACTCAAGCAGGTGATGCAGTTCAACAAGCTGTTAAAAATAATAAACGTCCAAATATTCCAAATACAGGTGGAATTGGTACAATCATCTTCATCGTAATCGGACTAGCACTAATGACAGTGGCTATGTTTGGTATGAAAAAAGATAAAAAAGAATCAAACTAATCAATAGTTAGATAGATACGGTTAATATGAAGATGCTGAAAGCAGGTGTTCGCACCTGTTTTCTCAAGTGGGATTTGTAGAATCCTACTTGAGAAGACATGTATGCTTTTATAGAGAAGGAGATTCATCAAGGATGAAAATATGGAAAGTACTAGGGGTGGTGTTTACCATTCTAAGCCTTGGGTTGATGCCCTCTACCCAGACAGTAGAAGCAGATGGCAAAGTGGCTGTGACCATTGTCAATCCCAAAGATTACCCAGACATTACCTACTCGATTTTCAAGGTGGCAGATACTGAAAAGCTGGAGGACTTACAAAAGGAAAGTTTGGATAGTCTCAAGCAAAAGTATCCTCAGTTTGAGGTTACAAAAGCTAGCGAGGTTGGGCAAAGAAAGATTGAGCTGGGACTTGGACTTTACTATGCAGTAGCACTGCGTGAAAGCGATAAGCAGCCAGTCGAAGAGATCAGCCCCTTCTTGATTCAAATTGCCGATTTGAGTAAGGATATCACGATTTATCCGAAAGTTCATGAATTGACAGGCGGTATCAAGCTATTCAAATATGAAATCAAAGATGGTAAAAAAATCCCTCTTGCAGGTGTGACTTTTACCCTTTATGACAGTCATCATCAGCCTGTTCGAGTGAAATCTGGACAAGCTACGTTAGATGCTGATGGGGTGATTGAGCTGGTGACAGATGAAGCTGGTGAAATCACAGTTCAAGGCTTAGTAGCAGGGACCTATTATTTCAAAGAAATCAAAGGACTGCCAGGCTACACTTTACCGAAGACGACTTATCCTGTGACCGTTGAAAAGAAAGCTATTGCAACGATTGAAGTGGAAAATGAGCGTACAGATAAGGGTGGAGCTCGATTTAGAAAAGTCAATCCAGATCAAGTAGGTCTTCCAGGTGCTGTTTTTGAAGTCTTAGATGCCAATAAACAGTTTTTATTCCAAGTTAAATCAGACGAAAATGGTTATTTTGAGGTGACCAATCTACCCTATGGAACCTACTACCTCAGAGAAAAAGAAGCCCCTGTGCTGAATGGTGTGCATTATGTGCGACTAGATCAGGATATTGCTTTTACAATTACAGCAGAGTCCTACACAGATGGAACGATTATGAACATTGTCAATAAGCCAGTTCCGCCAGTGCCACCGACTCCAAATATTCCACCGTTCCCAACCATTGTAAAGACCATTTTGCCTCATACAGGGGAGATTGTTAGTGGCTTGACGATTGTTGGCTTGATTGGAGTAGCTTTCGTCTTTTTGGCGAAAAAGAAGAGTAGAAAAGATGAAAAAGCACAAGAGTAAGAAATGGTCTTTTTCCAAACGTAGATTTTTCTTCACTTTGATTTTTCTATTAGGACTGGGCACGATTGCTTTTCCTTTGGTGAGCCAGTATCTGTATTACCGTGCATCGATTGTAGAAGTGACTGCTTTTGATGATGGTACAAAAAAGCTAGATAAATCAGATATTGAAAGACGAATACATTTGGCAGAAGCCTACAATGACTCGGTTGCCTCGGGTAGTAATATTGAGATAAAAGATCCGTATTCTGAGGAAGAACGCCAAGAAGGGCTTAAAGAATACGCTAAAATGCTAGAAGTAAACGAGCAGATTGGACATGTTCGGATTCCAAAGATTGTTGAGGATTTGCCCATCTACGCTGGGAGTACAGAGTCTGTTCTCCAGCGTGGAGTGGGGCATTTAGAAGGAACTTCGTTACCAGTCGGTGGAAATAATACGCATGCGATCTTAACAGCTCATAGGGGCTTGCCGACAGCTAAGTTATTTACAAATCTGGATAAGCTAGAAAAGGGCGATAAATTCTATATCCATTATATTGGTGGAACCTTGGCGTATCAGGTGGATCAGATTAGTGTCATTGACCCATCTGAGATTGATAAATTAGCAGTGGTACCAGGACATGATTATGTCACTCTTTTGACTTGTACGCCTTATATGGTCAATACCCATCGCCTACTCGTTCGAGGACATCGGATTGATTATGTAGAAGCTTTGGAAGAAAAAGAAGCAGCAGGCTATAAAGAAAATCAGCTCTATAAGATTCTCTTTTATAGTACGTTAGCCCTCTTGATTGTGCTTCTCATATTATTTGTTAGATTGTATCGAAAACAAAAGAAAGTGAAGGGAAATGCGTAGAAGAACAAGACGCAAAAAACGCAAAACAGGTCTGATTGTGATCTTTTTGATAGGTTTTGCGATCATGCTGTTTCCTATCGTTAGTCAAATCACGTATTACTATGCATCAAAAGCAGTGGTCACTAAGTTTGAAGAGCAGGTGTCTACCATTGATACTTCAGAGATTGACAGAAGGATGGAACTCGCTCAAGCCTACAATGAAACGCACCTTCTGCCAAATGGAATCGAGGATGTTTTTACCAAGCGTCAAAAAGACGGCTTGAAAGAATATGCCAGAATGCTTGAAGTCAATGAACAGATTGGCTATGTGAAAATTCCAAAAATTTCGCAAGAAATCCCAATTTATGCAGGAACGACGGAAACGGTCTTGCAAAAAGGAGTTGGGCATCTGGAAGCAACTTCCTTACCAATCGGTGGAGTAAGCACTCACTCTGTCTTAACAGCCCATCGTGGTCTGCCCACAGCTCGTTTATTTACAGATTTAGATAAGCTAAAAAAAGGCGATGTTTTTTATGTGAGAAATATCAAAGAAACCTTGGCTTATCGTGTCGTGTCTATCAAGACCGTGGCACCAAGTGATTTGAACTCGATTGCCATCGAAGAAGGAAAAGACTATGTGACCCTCTTGACCTGTACTCCGTATATGATCAATAGTCATCGTCTCCTTGTGACAGGAGAGCGGACAGAGTACAGTGAAGGGGAAGAAAAGTTGGAAAACACCACTGCTCAACATGTAACTCTCTATAAATATCTCTTCTACGGCAGTGCAGTCTTAGTAGTGCTAGTAGGGGGTGCTTTAATACGTTACAAACGACGCTTGACAAGACTCAACAAACAATCGTCTGACAAACGTTTAGAATAAAGGTTACAATGACAGGATAAAGGGAGAACCTGATGTTTTATAAAAAGAAATTACTGATTATTAGTACTATTTTACTCCTTCTACTTTCTATTGTGCCGCATAATATTGTGCGAGCCTTAGAAGATGTAGCTGGAGTAAAGGTAGATGCTTACTATACATCCTTAAATGAAAATCAAGCTATTCGCGCAGGAGAAACGGCAATTTATCGCTTGGATTTTTATGCGAGTGGGATTGATGGGGCTAGTCAAGAACCAGTTGGTTTGACGATTAAATTGCCAGATAATACAGATGGTAAGACTAGCTTGGCTTCTAATTTAGAAGAGTTGAAGTTGGCGGATCAAGTTCCGGTATATGATGCGGAGTCTAATTCCCTAAAATATACATTTGATAATTTGACGACAGGTCAGGCTTATAACTTGACTCTGCGTGTCAATACGCAAAATGGAACCATTCCCAATGATACCACTTTGAAAACAGAAGCAATCTTCACTCAGGGAGATCGAGAAATTACCCGTAAACCTGCACAAGTGACAGTATCCTCTGATACAGAAGTGGCATTATCCAAATCTTATGCTTATACAGTAGGTCATGAAAATGAGCCAAACTATGTGCCTAAGGCCAATGATGTTGTCGTTTGGAAAGGAAAAGTCGAGGTTCCTAAGAAAGAGTTCGGACAAGCTTTTATTAAAGAAGGAAGCACTATCACTGTTTCAGATACGATTCAACAAAATCAAACTTATGTATCCGCAAGTGGAGATGGAGCAAGAGTTTCTAGCAATGGTTCGACGATTACGTTGGATTTTGAAGCTCCAACTTTAGCAGATCAAGCTGATCCGAACCGAACCAATTTATTTGAAAAAGAGGTCGAGATTCGTACACGTCTTGGAAATTATGGCAGCAGTACTGCAACGTTCAAAAATAAATTAAAGGTTGATTTTCAAAATATTTCAGAGAAAAACGTCCAAGCTGAATCAAACGAGGCACAAGTGGTATCTGGAAAACCAGATAGTACGAGTACCCCTGCTCCAAATGGAACTATCATTACAGGGATTAACCGTGGTCCACAAAATGGAGATGGAAGATTAGCTGATTTGCGTCAAGAAGGAAATCGGGTTGTCAATTTCAACCCAAATCCCACAGTTCCAGATACTGCCACTCTTTCTTTTGAAATGGTTCATCGTGCAGGATTTTTGCAAGACCAAGCATTGAACGATCACGATTTGTCCTATTATTATCCTTATTATCCTTGGAATGAAGCAGGAGCAGAGCTTGCCAAAGCTATTGCTCGATCAGGATATGAATGGGTAAATATGTATCGAAAAGTGGATCCTGCTTTGATTTTAGATCAAATCCAAGTTTGGGAGCCACTCCGATGGATGAATATCAATCAAGCTGCTCGTCATTATAACCCGATTCCAAAAACACTTGTCCGCATGAAGGTTACAGACTTAAATGGCAATCCTCTACGTACAGAAACAGTCAATGTGGATTGGAATAAAATGCAGCCTTCAAGTTCATTGTCAAATTATGCTGGTCAAGGTGGTGTTGTCATTCTAAATCGTGATGACCTTCATTTGAATTCAGGTGAACGAGTTTCTCAATACGAAGTCTTGTATCAAAATCCAAATAGTAGTCCAATTATTGCGGGAGATTTCTGGGGGAACGTCGTTGATGTCTATAAGATTAAACCAGGAACAAGTGGAACGGTTACCAATACCAGCTGGGTGGACTTTGCGACATCAAGGGGTAGTTATTGGAAAGACGCTTTAGGTGGACGTGAGAATACAAATTCTACCTTGGGTGCGAGAACAGCTCGTATCACACCAACGACGCAACCTATTCCAATCATTGATGTGGCGGTTGGTTTGAAAAAAGCAGATGGAAATGTCGTGACCGCAGGAGTTCCTCAAGCAGGCGGTGGTGTGAGTGAAAAAGGGAAAAATCGTCTTTCTTTAACCCTAACAAATCGTCATCCGTCTCTGGTAGAAGCAACTGGTCCGATTTCGATGTTTGCGGTGTTACCACCAGGTGTTACTCCAAACCCTAATTATGAGTATAAAGTGACCCTGACTCAAAAAGATGGTAAAGAAAAGAAAACGATTAACGTCGATAATAAAAATACTTTGATTTCTCTAGGGAAAGATGATCACAATAGAGATGTTGTCATTTTGAACTGGAATGCTCCAGATGCAAAATTGCAAGTAGGAGATTCTGTTAATCTTGAAATCAATGTGAATGTTGCCAATACAGTTGATCCAACTTTCACGATTGACGGTTATGGAACGGTTGGGAATCCAGACTTTACAGTTCCAGCAGGTGCCTTAGATCCGATTATTGATACGACAGATATTGACTATAACAATAACTCAACTGAGAAACTAGCTGTGGCGAAAGCAACCTATAAATTAGCCGATAGTCGTGACTTGCAAATCAAGAAGTTAGTCAAGGGTGAGTTGGATAGCGATTATTCTACTTTTGGTCATACTAACGTTGGTGGCAAGATTGATTATCGCTTAGAGATTACAAATACCACTGGAGATGTGATTCGTCGCATGGGATTCATGGATGTCTTGCCAAATATTGGTGATACAGCTGTAACCAGTACAACACAACGTGGCTCTAAATTCCGCCCAATTTTGACAGGACCAATCGGTGTTCCTGCGGAATGGCAGGATAAGGTAACGGTGTATTATACAACTGTTGCAACGCCGAGTCGTGCTGATTTGTATGCTAAGGTAGATTATCCTGAAGGAGCTAGCCAGCCAGATGCGATGAATGCCGAAGATCCAAATTGGCAAACAGCAGATACCATTTCGGATTGGTCTGCGGTTACGGCTTTCAAAGTTGAGTTGAATGATGGGGTTGCTTGGATTCCTGGTCAAGGAATTCATATGGATTTCCAAATGAAAGCTCCTGACAATCCAGAAGCGCCAGTTGTAGATGCTACTGTAAATGAAAAAGAACGTGCAGCTTGGAATTCATTCTCTGTAACGACCAACGGTTTGTTTGCCGTAGAGCCTGAAAAAGTAGGGGTTGCTCTTCAACCAGTCGCTCAGAAATATCGCTTGAAAATTGTAAAAGTGAATGAAGAAAACGGCAAAATCGCAGACTCTAAAACACGCTTTGCGATTCGTAAAGAAAAGAATGCTAGTGCCCCTGTTTATAATGAACAAACTGCAACCTTGAATCAAAATGGTGGTGGTGAATTTATCTTTGATAATAAACGAAATAAATTTGAACCAGGTACTTATTATATCTTTGAAGAAAAAGCTCCCGCTGGTTATGTGAAATTAAAAGAACCTGTTGAGTTGACAATTTCTGACAAAGGTGAGATTTCTGTTTCAGAAAAAGATCGTGATCGAGTAAACATTACAAAAGAAGATGGAACAGATATTATTGAAATTCGAATCAAAAATATCAAACCAGGGAGATTCCCAAATACAGGGGGAATTGGAACGGCTATCTTTATTCTTTCAGGAATGAGTTTGATGCTAGTATCAGGTCTTCGTTTAAGAAAAAGAAACACTAGACGAATGCGCTAGAAAAGGAACTCTATCATACTAGAAAATAGGATGATAGAGCCTTTTTTGTTGCGAGAGAGTCTAGTTAGCTTTTGAAATCCTTTGGAAATTTTAGTATAATAGAAAGACTAGAAGAATGAGGTATAGACATGAAGATGAAACAAATTAGCGATACAACGGTGAAAATCACCATTCGCTTAGAAGATTTAGAAGAGCGTGGCATGGAGATGTCTGATTTTCTGGTTCCGCAGGAAAAGACAGAGGAGTTTTTCTATGCAATTTTAGATGAGTTAGAGATGCCGGAGAGCTTTTTAGAAAGTGGCATGTTGAGTTTTCGGGTGACACCAAAGCCTGATCGATTGGACATCTTTGTCACCAAGTCAGCGATTGATAAGAATCTCGACTTTAGTAATCTCGCAGATTTGCCAGACATAGATGAAATGGCACAGATGACGCCAGATGAATTTATCAAAACCTTGGAAAAGACAATCTTAGAAAAAAGCAAAGATGATGCGGATGCTGTGGAGCATTTAGAAAAGACAGAAGCAGCAGAGCAAGAGATAAAAGAGCAAGATCTTGAGCATGACGATATTCCAGAAGAAAAGTATATTTACTATATTTTGGAATTCCCAAGTTTGGAGCGTGCAGTTCGCTTCACCAAGACGATTGATTACCCAGTAGATACATCAGAACTCTACAAGATGGATGGTCACTATTATTTGACGGTGTTGGTAGATGTTGAAGGGCAACCTCAGATGTATCCAGCTTGGTTATTGGCTAATATGCGTGAACATGGGGAGGACACAGCGGTAACACGTGCAGTATTGCAAGAACACGGTCATCTACTCTTGGTGGATGAAGCTGTTCCTCAATTAAAACGGGTTAGTGGTTTATGATTCCATTTCCATTAAAATATATATTAGTCTTGATTGCGACTTTCTTTATCGTTGTGCTGTTAACGCCCTTGGTGCGACTTTTAGCATTTAAGATTGGAGCAGTCGACTATCCAAATGCTCGTAGGATCAATAAAAAACCCATGCCAAGTTCGGGCGGTCTTGCTATTGTCATTGCCTTTTCAATAGCAACTTTGGTATTTTTACCAATGATTGTTCCCGTTACTTTTCATCATTTGGCATACCGAGACTATGTGTTTCCCCTTGTCGTGGGAGGCTGGGTTATAGCGCTGACAGGCTTGATTGATGATGTCAAGGAGCTAAAGCCTCTTCCAAAGTTGTTGGGGGTTATCCTTGCGGCGAGCCTTGTTTGGTATTTTACTGGTTTTCGATTAGATGCCTTTAAAATTCCTTTTGGTGGACCGATTTTGTTTTTCAAACCGTGGTTGTCCTATCTGTTAACAGTTCTCTGGATTGTGGGCATTACCAATGCGGTCAATTTGATTGATGGTTTGGATGGTTTGGTGAGTGGGGTTTCGATTATTTCCTTGATCACCATGGGGATTGTTTCCTACTTTTTCCTACCTGTCCCCAATCTTTTTTTAACCTTGACGATTTTTGTCTTGGTGATGGCGATTGCAGGGTTTTTCCCTTATAATTACCATCCAGCTATTATCTATCTGGGAGACACGGGTGCTTTGTTCATTGGCTTTATGATTGCAGTCTTGTCTCTTCAAGGGTTGAAAAATTCGACGGCGGTTGCGGTTGTGACACCGATGATTATTTTAGGAGTTCCTTTGTCGGATACGGTTCTAGCGATTATCCGTAGAACCTTGGCAGGACAAAAAATTTATAAGCCAGATAAACATCATTTGCACCACAGACTCTTGTCGCTCGGCTTGACCCATCGAGGAACGGTCTTGGTGATTTATGGAATCTCGCTGATTTTTGCCATGATTTCGCTCTTACTGAATATCTCTAGCCGTATAGGGGGCGTTCTTTTGATGATTGGTGTCTTATTTGGTATTGAACTCTTGGCAGAATTAGTCGGAGTCTTGGGACCAAATCGAACACCTTTGCTTTCTATCCTACGCTTTTTAGGAAATTCAGCTTATCGAGAAGAAGTTCGTGCGAAAAGACGGAAAAAAGGTAAATAATAATCTTTCTAAATAACAAACAAAAAGAAAGCCATTTTTGGCTTTTTTTGATATACTAAAAAGGTAATAATTTTCAGAAAGGAACTGAGATGTCAGTATTAGAGATTAAAGATTTGCATGTTGCAATTGAAGGAAAAGAAATTTTAAAAGGGGTCAATTTGACCTTGAAAACAGGTGAAGTAGCAGCCATCATGGGGCCAAATGGAACAGGGAAATCAACCCTCTCAGCCGCAATCATGGGAAATCCAAACTATGAAGTGACCCAAGGTGAGGTCTTGTTTGACGGAGTTAATGTCTTGGAGTTGGAAGTCGATGAGCGTGCTCGTATGGGACTCTTCCTAGCCATGCAATACCCAAGTGAAATCCCAGGAATTACCAATGCGGAATTCTTACGCGCAGCTATGAATGCTGGAAAAGAAGATGACGAGAAAATTTCTGTCCGTGATTTCATTACAAAACTCGATGAAAAAATGGAATTGCTCAACATGAAAGAGGAAATGGCAGAGCGTTACCTCAACGAAGGTTTCTCAGGAGGTGAGAAAAAACGCAATGAAATCTTGCAACTTTTGATGCTAGAGCCAACCTTTGCCCTTCTTGATGAGATTGACTCTGGTCTTGACATCGATGCCCTTAAAGTGGTTTCAAAAGGAGTTAATGCTATGCGTGGGGAAGGCTTTGGTGCTATGATTATTACTCACTACCAACGCCTCTTGAACTACATTACACCAGACGTGGTTCATATCATGATGGAAGGGCGTGTAGTTCTATCTGGTGGTCCAGAGCTTGCCATCCGTCTTGAAAAAGAAGGATATGCGAAAATTGCAGAAGAATTAGGCTTGACTTACGAAGAGGAAGTTTAAGGCGATACTTGTTCAGAAAGGAGAAAATAATGACTAAAGAAGCCATTAAACTGTTTTCACAAGCACACGCCGAACCCGCTTGGTTGAGCGACCTTCGTCAAGCAGCTTTTGAAAAGATTGAAACACTAGACTTGCCAAAGATTGAGCGGGTGAAATTCCACCGTTGGAATCTGGGTGATAGTACGATTGTAGAGTCAGAAGCAAGTAGCAATGTTCCTGATTTTACAGCCTTGGGAGACAATCCGAAGTTGGTTCAAGTTGGCACTCAGACTGTATTTGAACAATTATCTCCAGAATTAGTCGAAGCTGGCGTTGTCTTTACAGACTTCTACACAGCCTTGGAAGAAATTCCAGAAGTTGTGGAGCAGTATTTTACCAAAGCAGTGGCGCATGATGAGGACAAATTGGCAGCCTATCATACAGCTTATTTCAACAGTGGAGCAGTTTTATATGTGCCTGATAATGTTGAAATCGACGCACCTGTTGAGGGGATTTTTTACCAAGACAGTGAAAGTGATGTGCCTTTTAACAAACACATTCTTGTCATTACAGGGAAAAATGCGAAATTAAACTACCTAGAGCGCTTTGAAAGTATTGGGAATGGTAGCGAAGCTGCAACAGCCAATATCACCGTAGAAGTGATTGCAGGCGCAGGTAGCCAGATTAAATTTGCAGCGATTGACCGTCTCGGTCAGCATATCACAACTTATATGAGCCGCCGAGGAAATCTGTCACATAATGCTAGCATTGACTGGGCGATTGGGGTCATGAATGAAGGAAATGTGATTGCAGACTTTGATAGTGACTTGTATGGTGATGGTAGCCATGCCGATATGAAGGTGGTTGCCCTATCAAGTGGTAAGCAAGTACAGGGGATTGATACGCGTGTGACTAACTACGGACGTTATTCTATCGGAAATATCCTCCAACACGGGGTTATCCTTGAGAAAGGAACCTTGACTTTTAACGGCATTGGTCATATTATCAAGGGAGCAAAAGGGGCAGATGCTCAGCAAGAGAGCCGTGTCTTGATGTTGTCAGACCAAGCACGAAGCGATGCTAACCCAATCCTTTTGATCGATGAAAATGATGTTACAGCAGGACACGCAGCCTCAATAGGTCAGGTCGATCCAGAAGATATGTATTATCTCATGAGCCGTGGTTTGGATAAGGCGACAGCAGAGCGCTTGGTCGTGCGTGGATTCTTGGGAGCTGTGATTACGGAAATCCCTGTCAAGGAAGTCCGCAATGAAATGATTGACGGAATTGAAGAAAAGCTAAGCAAGAGGTAAGAAGATGTCAATAGATAGCCATGCCATCAAAAAAGAGTTTAAAATCCTAGACCAGCAGGTCCATGATGAGCCTTTGGTCTATCTTGACAATGCTGCAACGACGCAGAAACCACAAGCTGTTTTAGAGGAAATCTTAGACTATTACGAGATGGACAATGCCAATGTCCATCGCGGTGTCCATACCTTGGCAGAACGTGCTACGAGCCGCTATGAAGCGGCGCGTGAGCGCGTGAGACAGTTTATCCATGCCAAGTCGACCAAAGAAGTGCTTTTTACAAGAGGCACGACAACCAGTCTCAACTGGGTTGCGCGCTTTGCAGCTCAAATCCTGCAACCAGGTGATGAAGTTCTGATTTCCATTATGGAGCACCATGCCAATATCATTCCCTGGCAGCAGGTCTGCAAAGAGACAGGGGCAGAGCTGGTCTATGTCTATCTCAAAGATGGATGCTTGGACATGGAAGATTTAAAAACTAAGCTATCCAGCAAGACCAAGTTCCTATCCCTTGCCCATGTGTCAAATGTTCTCGGAGTCATCAATCCAATCAAGGAAATCACCCAGTTGGCGCATCAAGTCGGTGCGATCATGGTAGTGGACGGAGCGCAGTCAACGCCTCACATGGCGATTGATGTCGTAGACCTAGATGTCGATTTCTTTGCCTTTTCAGGTCATAAGATGCTGGGTCCGACGGGTATCGGTGTCCTCTATGGCAAGGAAAAATGGCTCACGCAAATGGAGCCTGTTGAATTTGGCGGCGAGATGATTGATTTCGTCTACGAGCAGTCGGCGACCTGGAAAGAATTACCGTGGAAGTTTGAGGCAGGAACGCCCAATATGGCAGGTAGCATTGGACTTGCCAAAGCCATCGATGTTCTAGAAGAAATCGGGATGGACGAGATTGCTCGTCACGAAGAAGACTTGCTAGCCTATATCTTTCCCAAGTTACAGGCGATAGACGGGATTGAGATTTATGGTCCGCAGGATTTAGCGAAGCGCTCAGGTGTGATTTCCTTTAATCTCAAGGGTCTACATCCACATGATGTAGCAACGGCGCTTGATTATGAGGGAGTAGCAGTTCGAGCAGGGCACCATTGCGCTCAACCGCTCTTGGCTTATCTGGGAGTGCAGTCAACGGTTCGGGCTAGTTTTTACCTCTACAACACCAAGGAAGATTGTGATAAATTGATTGATGCACTAGAGAAAACAAAGGAGTTTTTCAATGGCACTTTCTAAACTAGAGAGTCTGTATATGGCGGTGGTGGCTGACCACTCCAAACACCCTCATCATCAAGGGACGATTGACGGGGCAGATCAGGTGGATTTGAACAATCCCACTTGTGGCGACGTCATTAACCTATCTTTGAAACTTGATGAAACTGGTGACACCATTCAAGACATTGCCTTTGTCAATGCAGGTTGTACCATTTCAACAGCCTCAGCCAGCATGATGACCGACCTTGTTATTGGAAAGACCAAATCAGAAGTCCTTGAGCTAGCGCAGATCTTTTCTGAAATGGTGCAGGGGCAGGAAGACGCGCGTCAAAAAGAACTAGGAGATGCAGCTTTTTTAGCAGGCGTTGCCAAATTCCCCCAGCGCATCAAATGTGCGACCCTAGCTTGGAATGCCCTCAAAAAAGGCTTAGAAGAATAGAAAAAAATAGAAGATAAATCATAGAGGAGAAAAGAATGGCAGAAGAAAGAGTAGAGCCAAAACCGATTGACCTCGGTGAATACAAATTCGGCTTTCATGATGATGTCGAGCCAATTATCTCGACAGGAAAAGGCTTGAATGAAGATGTTATCCGTGCCTTGTCGGCAGCAAAAAATGAACCAGAATGGATGTTGGAGTTCCGTCTTAAATCCTATGAGGCCTTCAAAAAAATGCCTCTTGAAACATGGGGAGCGGATCTTTCAGAGATTGATTTTGATGATTTGATTTACTACCAAAAAGCTTCTGATAAACCAGCCCGTTCTTGGGACGATGTGCCTGAGAAAATCAAGGAAACCTTCGAACGCATCGGGATTCCAGAAGCAGAACGTGCCTATCTTGCTGGAGCTGCTGCCCAGTACGAATCAGAAGTGGTCTACCACAATATGAAAGAAGAGTTTGAAAAGTTAGGCATTATTTTCACCGACACAGACTCTGCTTTGAAAGAATATCCAGACCTTTTCAAACAATACTTTGCAAAATTGGTTCCGCCGACAGACAATAAATTGGCGGCATTAAACAGTGCAGTATGGTCTGGTGGTACTTTTATTTATGTACCAAAAGGAGTCAAGTGTGATATTCCTTTGCAGACTTACTTCCGTATTAACAACGAAAGCACAGGTCAGTTTGAGCGGACCTTGATTATCGTGGATGAAGGTGCAAGCGTCCATTATGTGGAAGGCTGTACAGCGCCGACCTACTCAAGCGACAGCCTACATGCGGCGATTGTTGAAATCTTTGCCCTTGACGGCGCTTATATGCGTTATACCACTATTCAAAACTGGTCTGACAATGTTTATAACTTGGTAACCAAGCGTGCTCGTGCCATGAAAGATGCGACGGTTGAGTGGATTGATGGAAACTTGGGTGCAAAAACGACCATGAAGTACCCGTCTGTTTACCTAGACGGTGAAGGGGCGCGTGGAACCATGCTTTCAATCGCCTTTGCCAATACTGGTCAACACCAAGATACAGGTGCCAAGATGATTCACAATGCACCGCACACCAGCTCTTCAATCGTATCAAAATCCATTGCTAAAGGTGGAGGCGCGGTAAACTACCGTGGTCAGGTAACTTTTGCCCGCAATTCCAAGAAATCTGTCAGCCATATCGAGTGTGATACCATTATCATGGATGATATTTCAAAATCAGACACCATTCCATTCAATGAAATCCACAACTCACAAGTTGCCTTGGAACATGAAGCAAAAGTATCGAAAATCTCAGAAGACCAACTCTACTACCTCATGAGCCGTGGTTTATCAGAAGGTGAAGCAACAGAGATGATTGTCATGGGATTTGTCGAACCCTTTACCAAAGAACTCCCAATGGAATATGCCGTTGAACTTAACCGCTTGATTGCCTATGAAATGGAAGGTTCAGTCGGCTAATATGACGAGTAAACCAATAAGTATGAGCTTATTGGTTACCGACATATTGCCGGCTGAAGTTGGAAATGATGAAATGCGGCAGCATTTCTACAGATAGTAGCTAATATGACGAGCAAACCAATAAGCATAGATTTATTGATTTCTATGATATTACCGACTGAAGTTGGAAATAAGGATTATGGCAGAAATCTCAGCCAATCTAAGTTATGCCTGTGTTTCGTTTCCTCCTACGAAATCAAAAGGAAACAAGCATATTAGAACAACTAAAAAAATCGCAGGTTTCTGCGATTTTTTCTTTATAGTTTTTCATTGACAAATTGGACGAAGTCATTCCACCAAGCGATGAGAAAGAAGGGGCGTTTGACGTTTTCTTCTGCCACCATGGTGATGGTTGGCTCTTGTCCGCCTAGATAGCCTTGACCGATAAGGTCGGTATCTTTATAGGTCAATGTTCCTAGTTTTTGCCCTTTTTTGATTGGAGCTTTGACTTTGAGTTGGTCTGGTTTAAAGCTGATTTCAGGATTGTGTTGGCTACCGTTTTGCTTGATGATAGTCAAGTCTTCCTTAGCAACAGCTGGGATGGTTTCTTGTTTACCGTTAATAACGGTGACGCTACTGTCATTATAGGTATCATTTTGATTGATTAGATTAACAGCACTAAAATTTCTGGAAACATAGGACATGAGCTGAGAAGTAGCCGTAAAGCGAGCGTAGGGATTGTTTTCATCTTGATCAGCGTTTAAAATGACCGTAATGATCCGCATGTCGTTTTGAACAGTTGTACCCACAAAGCTTGAGCCGGCTTTTTCAGATGTTCCTGTTTTTAATCCATCCACTCCAGAACGGAAGCTAACCATATTTTCCAGCATGTAGTTGGAATTTTGAATCGGTATCCCACCAAAGATGGCTTCCGGTTTTTTGGTAATGTTTAGAATTTCGGGATAATCTCTGAGAAGATTGCGTGCAAGGATAGCAACATCATAGGCGCTCATTTTATTTTCCTTGCCTTTTTCGATCGACTCGTCTAATAAAGAAGTATCTACTCCGCTTGCATTGATTAAAGTGGAGTCTGTGATATTCCAAGATTCTAGTTTTTTTCTCATTAAATCGACAAAATTCGATTCACTTCCAGCAATCTCTTCAGCAAGGGCAATAGCAGCGCTATTGCTGCTTGCGATAAGCATCGCATCCAGCAATTCAGCTACGGTGTAGCGTCTTGTCTCCATTGGGACATTTGATAGGGCAGGATTGGCGGTTAATTGATACGCATAATCTGAAATATCAATGGATGTTTTGAGTGAGATTTTTCCTTCGTCTATTGCCTCATACACTAGATAGGCTGTGAGGAGTTTACTGATACTTGCTACTTCCACAGACTCAGTCGCATCTTTCTCGTAGAGAATTTTTCCGCTTTTGGCATCAACTGCAATCGCGTGTTTGGCAGCAACGTCAAAGTCCTCTGCTTGCGCTGGCTTAACCACACAGCCAAGGAGAAAGCAGGTGACAATCAATAGGATTTTTTTCATAATAGTCCTCTCTTCGTCATTACTGCTATTGTATCATAAAACTACTGTTCTTTTTCAAAAATAAGCTTAAAGCGTAGCGGGATTGGTCTTTTTGGCGAAAATTTTGGTATAATAGACGAGATAGATAGAAAAAAGAGGATACCATGAAATTTACAGAATTTACCTTTAAGCCTTACATTCAAGAAGCACTGGCTGATTTGAATTTTATCGAGGCAACAGAAGTACAAGAAAAATTGATTCCCATTGTATTAGAAGGGCGAGACTTGGTCGGTGAGTCAAAGACAGGATCTGGAAAGACCCATACCTTCTTGCTACCGATTTTTCAGCAGTTGAATGAAGCGGCAACGAGCCCGCAAGTGGTCATTACAGCCCCTAGTCGAGAGCTTGCAACGCAGATTTATCAAGCGGCTCGTCAAATTGCCCAATTTTCACCCAGTGAGATTCGTGTGGTGAACTATGTCGGAGGGACAGACAAGGCTCGTCAGGTGGAGAAATTAGCGACACAACAGCCTCATATCATTATTGGAACACCAGGGCGTATCTATGACTTGGTAGAGTCAGGGAGTTTGAGCATTCACACAGCCAAGACCTTTGTAGTGGATGAAGCAGATATGACCCTTGATATGGGATTTTTGACAACGGTAGATAGAATTGCGGCACGTTTGCCAAAAGACCTTCAATTTCTAGTCTTTTCAGCGACTATTCCGCAAAAACTGCAACCTTTCCTGAAGAAATATTTGTCAAATCCTGTTATGGAGCAAATCAAGACCAAGACGGTGATTTCAGATACCATTGACAACTGGCTGATTTCGACGAAAGGTCGAGACAAAAATGCTCAGATTTATGAGATTTGTCAAGCTATGCAACCGTACTTGGCTATGATTTTCGTCAATACCAAGACACGGGCAGATGAATTACATGGCTATCTAAGTAGCCAAGGATTAAAAGTCGCTAAGATTCATGGAGATATTGCGCCGCGCGAACGCAAGCGGATTATGAATCAAGTGAAGAACCTAGAGTACGAATATATCGTGGCAACTGATTTGGCAGCACGTGGAATTGACATCGAAGGGGTCAGTCATGTTATCAATGATGCGATTCCGCAAGATTTATCTTTCTTTGTGCATCGTGTGGGGCGGACTGGACGAGCTGGTCTAGCTGGTACAGCTATTACGCTCTACCAACCGAGCGATGACTCAGACATTCGTGAACTCGAAAAAATGGGGATTGTCTTTGTGCCAAAAATCCTCAAAGACGGAGAATTCCAAGATACCTATGACCGTGATCGTCGTCTTAATCGTGAGAAAACGCGTGAGAAATTAGACACAGAGATGATTGGTCTCGTCAAGAAGAAAAAGAAGAAAATCAAGCCAGGCTACAAAAAGAAAATCAAGTGGGCTGTGGAAGAAAAGCGTCGCAAGACCAAGCGGGCTGAAAATCGTGCGCGTGGTCGTGCCGAACGCAAGGCAAAACGCCAGACTTTCTAGCTCGATAGCTATTTTTTATCATCGATATAGAAAATATATATTGGGCAGATGAGAAAATGCATGATAGACTAATTAAAAAACTGGAGGTCTATCGTATGAATAAAAGAATTGTTTTTGTATTTCTCACCTTGTTAGTCAGTCTTGGCTTAGTGGCTTGCAGCTCAAGTACTAAAGAGTTAAAGACTCAAAAAGAAACAATTATCGTTGCCACAGACTCAGACACGGCTCCTTTTACCTATAAGGAGGGAGATGAGTTTAAAGGCTATGATATTGATGTCTTAAAAGCTATTTTTAAAGACGCCAAAGAGTATGAGTTAGAATTTCAAACGGTTGATTTTCCGTCGATCTTGTTAGGAATTGACGCTGGGCGTTTTCAGATAGCGGCAAATGACTTCAATTACAATGAGGAGCGAGCAGGGAAGTACCTCTTTTCAGAGCCAGTATCCTTGTCCAATTACAGCATTGTCAGTCAAGAAAGTACAGGCTTCAAGACTTTAGATGACTTGTCAGGCAAGAAAACAGAAGTCATCGCAGGATCGAACTATGCCCAGCTTTTGGAGAATTGGAATAAGGAGCATAGTGATCAAAAGCCGATTGAAATCCAGTATGTGGCTAATTCTTCGGGAGTATCTCAGCGCCTGCAGCATATTGAAACTGGGCAGATTGACTTTATCCTGTATGATGCAATCTCTGCTACCTATATCAGCAAGGATCAAGGCTTGAAACTAGCTGTTCAACCTTTGGAGACCAAGGGTTCAGCTGACAAAGACGGTCTTGAGTATTTCCTCTTTGCGAAGGATGAAAAAGGGGAAGAATTACAAGCTTTTGTCAACAAACGTTTGAGAGAGTTGACAGAATCTGGCAAATTGAAAGAAATCAGCCAAACCTATTTCGGAGGAGACTTTACCTATACTTCTCAAAAATAGGAAATACAAATCCTTGGACTTTTACCCAAACTGTGGTAAAATAATCCATTATTGAGAAAGGGAAGTAACTATGAATATTACAACGGCGAAACTCGTATCAGATTGGTATCAAAATCTGATGCAACTGATTCCAGATGGGCAGCTTTTTAGCTGGCGCTCTGTATTTGAAGGTCTTCCCCGTATTATCGAAAAGTTACCAACGACGCTCTTTTTGACTCTTGCTGGGGCACTTTTTGGGCTTGTTTTGGCTCTTATCTTTGCCATTGTCAAAATCAATCGCATTAAGATTCTCTATCCTTTGCAGGCTTTGTTTGTCAGCTTTTTGCGGGGAACGCCAGTCTTGGTGCAGCTCATGCTGACCTACTACGGGATTCCGCTTTTACTGAAGGCAATCAATTTGCGTTTGGGAACGTCTTTTAATATTAATGCGATTCCAGCGGTCGTCTTTGCCATTGTTGCCTTTGCCTTTAATGAAGCGGCTTATGCTAGTGAGACGATTCGTGCGGCTATTTTATCAGTTGATAAGGGTGAGATTGAAGCGGCAAAAAGTCTGGGTATGACAACAGCCCAAGTCTATCGCCGAGTGATTATCCCTAATGCGGCGGTAGTCGCAACGCCGACCCTGATCAATTCCTTGATTGGCTTGACGAAAGGGACTTCTCTCGCCTTTAGTGCAGGAGTGGTCGAAGTCTTTGCCCAAGCTCAGATTTTAGGTGGGGCAGATTACCGCTATTTTGAACGCTTTATCTCAGTAGCCATTGTTTATTGGATTGTCAATATTGTCATTGAACAAATCGGACGTTTCCTTGAGAAGAAAATGGCGATTGAGACCCCTAAAGATGTGAAAGGAGAAGCTGGTTTATGATTCGTATTTCTCAACTCAGTAAAACATTTTCTGGGCAAAAGGTTTTAAACAATCTCGGTCTGGAGATCAAAAAAGGAGAAGTCATTGCTCTTATAGGCTCTTCTGGAGCTGGAAAATCAACTTTCTTGCGTAGTTTGAATTACCTCGAGCAGCCAGATAGTGGATTTATTGAAATTGATGACTTTAAGGTGGATTTTTCAAAGATCACGACAGAAGAAATCCTGACGCTAAGAAGGAAATTAGCCATGGTGTTTCAGCAGTTCAATTTGTTTGAACGCAGAACAGCTCTTGACAATGTCAAAGAGGGGCTTATTGTGGTTAAGAAACTGTCGGATGAAGAAGCAACAAAAATTGCCAAGGAAGAACTAGCCAAGGTCGGTTTGTCGGATCGTGAAAATCATTATCCAAGACACCTATCAGGTGGTCAAAAACAACGGGTTGCCTTGGCGCGTGCTCTTGCGATGAAACCAGATGTTCTCTTGCTTGATGAGCCGACATCAGCTCTTGATCCTGAATTGGTCGGAGAAGTGGAAAAATCCATCGCAGACGCAGCTAAGTCTGGTCAGACCATGATTTTGGTCAGTCACGATATTTCCTTTGTCTCTCAGGTGGCGGATAAAATTCTATTTTTGGACAAGGGGCATATCCTTGAATCAGGCGCTCCAGAGGAGATTATTCAACGTCCAAAAGAAGAACGGACAAAAGAGTTCTTAGCAAATTACAAACGGAGCTATATTTGATATAATAGAAGAATCAAAAGTAGGGAAAGAAAACTTTTCCTGCTTTCTCATGTGAGTGAAAGGAATGGAGGGTGGATGTTTTCTCAGATTTTATCCCTGTACCTGCAAAGTTTATTGCTGACAACGATTTTGGTAGGGACGCTTCTCGGGATTTGGATCGGCATACGCGCGATTCGCAATAAAGACAAGACGGCAAAAGCCAGACAGGCACATCTGTATGATATGCTCTTGATTGGCGTGATGACCATTCCAGTCCTATCATTTGCCATGATGGGCATTTTACTGGTATTAAAGGCAAGATAAGGAGACGATTATGTATGATACAGTGATTATTGGATCTGGACCTGCAGGGATGACTGCGGCCCTCTATGCAGCACGAAGCAACCTAAAAGTGGCGCTTTTAGAGAGAGGGATCTACGGAGGGCAAATGAACAACACCTCTGAAATTGAAAATTACCCTGGTTATGCTCATATTAGCGGTCCAGAATTGGCAGAAAAAATGTTTGCACCTTTAGCAGATTTAGGTGTTGAGCACCTGTTTGGCTTGGTAAAAGACATCCAAGTCGAAGGCGATCTTAAAAAAGTGATTACTGAAGATGAAATCATTGAGACAAAAACTGTCATCATTGCAACTGGTGCTTCTCATCGAAAACTTGGTGTTGCTGGAGAAGAAGAGTTAAACAGCCGTGGGGTTTCTTACTGCGCGGTCTGTGATGGTGCTTTTTTCCGCGGAGAAGATCTCTTAGTAGTCGGAGGGGGAGATTCTGCCGTTGAAGAAGCAGCCTTTTTGACTCAGTTTGCAAATAGTGTGACCATTGTTCACCGCAGAGATGAATTGCGAGCTCAAAAGGTCCTTCAAGACCGTGCTTTTGCAAATAGCAAGATCTCCTTTATCTGGGATTCTGTGGTTAAGGAAATCAAGGGTGAAAACCGTGTTGAAGGTGTTGTTTTGGAAAATGTCAAGACAGGCGAAGTGACGGAAAAGGCCTTTGGTGGTGTTTTCATCTATGTGGGCTTAGATCCTGTGAGTGACTTTGCAAGTAGCTTAGAGATTACAGATGAGAGTGGCTGGATTATCACAGATGATCATATGAAAACAGCTGTCGATGGTATCTATGCTATCGGTGATGTTCGCCAAAAAGACTTACGACAAATCACAACAGCCGTGGGAGATGGAGCTATTGCTGGTCAAGAAGCCTATAAATACATCGTTGAACATGAAGCATAAGCTAGGTATATTTCCCAATGTCATTAAGTTAAAGAATCTACTACTCGAATTTGGGTAGTAGATTTTTTTGTGCTACATTAAAAGGAAAAGAGGGATTCCTATGAGATTGAAGCATATTAAACATCATTTATTGGATTGTATCTATTCTATTGTGTCAAATTCTTAAGTGACGCAATCATTACGAGCTCCATACTTTTTGTGCTCTGCTCTTCGCCCTATTGGCACTCCTAGTGTTGCTACTGGTTTGGGACATTACCAGAGACGGCTCGGATGAATCACTCCCTTGGAAGCTACAGAAATCATCACGAAGGTGCACTTCATAGAGAATGTCTTGAGGACTCTAATGTGCCCCTTGGTATGAATTACTAACTTACTTCTGCATATTAGGAGTTGACATCCGGACTGAAGATGTGATATAACAGACTAAAGCAAGCGAAGGAGGTAGCATATAGTTTAGCGGTAAAACCAAAATTACAATGGAAAAGAAGGAGGCATACACATGTCACGTAAAGTACTAAAGAAGAGTCGCACTGGACAATGGGTGGTAATAGCCCTAGCACTATTAGCCGTTGGGGTAGCTGCAGCTTCTGCACTACCTAACTCTCAGAAAACCACTGTGAGCAACTCAGGAGCTAGCTCAATCGAATCAAGCTCTAGCGAAAAGGCGAAAACCGCCGAAACAACCAAACCAGCCGCCGAGGCAAAATCTAAAGCTAAGGCAGATAAGGCAAAAGCGGACAAGGCAACTAAGTCAGACACTAACGCAATCAACAACGGCGTACGTCGCGCAGTTGAGGAAGCAGTAGCTTCACTAGCTCCGGTAAGCCCAAGTCAGGTATCAGAAGTAGACGTTCCTGTGGTTTCTGCGAAATTGTCAGAAGCTCCGAACGTCAAAGACATCCTTGCTGGCGACACACGCAGCTACCAAGAGCCACTTGCGCCTATCACTAGCTCCCGTCCTGCAACAGCTACAGTCAAGGACATCCTTCCGACTGTATCAGATAAAGACAAGGAGCCACTCGCCCCTGTCACAGATGCGGAGCCAAGCAAACCAGCTAAGCCAGCAGAGACTAACATAACTGCCAAACCAGCTGTACCTAGCACACCGGCTAAACCGACTACACCTGTAGCTCCAAGTAAGCCAGTTGAAACACCTCAACCTCCAAAAGACACAACTACTGTGGTATCTAAGGACGTGGTGGAAAAACCATTGCCTAAGCCAGAGGTGAAACCAGGTGGTGAGGTCATCAAGAGCGAGACTACTGACACATCTAGCTCAACTGTTACTGGGGAAAAACCAGCTACACCTGTCGACATACCGGCTCTACCCGCGGATACTAACACAACTGTGACTCCTGGTAACGAAGTGGTGACTAAGCCAGAAGTGCCTGCGACTCCATCTGTACCAGCTACAGAAGAGGTTGTGGACAAAGACGGCAACGTCGTAACGCCCGCAAAACCAGAAGTTCCTGGAACACCTGCTCAACCAGCAGAGACTGTTCGTGTGGACGTGTTGACTGAGACAACAACTATCGCCTACGGCACAAGCTACGTGAAGGACACTACGCTCAAGTCTGGAGAGACTAAGGTCTTGACTGCGGGAGTTAATGGTGCCATTGTGACCACATTCAACGTTACCTACACAAATGGGGTTGAGACTGGTCGTGAAGTGGCGTCTACTAACCGCACTGAGCCTGTCAACGAAGTCATCGCCTACAACGACGAGCCTGAGACTCTCAAAGAGGAAGTGGTCAAGACGACAAACACCATCGCGTATGGTACTGAGCGTCGTGCGACTACAGAACTTAAAGAGGGTGAAGAGCGCGTCATCGTGAAGGGTGTCAACGGCACAACCGAAACTACGACTAAGAACGTCTACGACGCGGGCGGCAACCTCGTGTCAACTGAGGACCTCGGAACTGTAACAATTGCAGAGCCCGTGACCGAAGTCATCGAGTACGGAGTGAAAGCTCAAGACGTGGTTGAAGTGGTGGAAGAGCGCACAAGCGAAGAGCTCAACTACTCAACTGAGACACGTGAGACTGACGCTCTCTACAAGGGTGAGACTCGTGTTGTCACTCAAGGCGTGAAGGGCTACGTAGTCAAAGTGGCGAAAATCACTAAGACCAACGGAGTTGAGACTGCCCGCGAAGTAACAGACGGCGAACGCGTCGAACCTGTAACTGAAGTAGTTGAGGTAGGTACCAAAGACCGAGTTGAGACTACTAGCGAAACCGTAACCGAAGCTATCGACTTCACAACTGAGACTCGTGAGAACGACCAACTCGACAAGGGTGAGACTCGTGTCATCACTCAAGGCGTGAAGGGCGAACGAGTTATCAAGCGCACCACGACTGTGACAAATGGAGGTACTCCTGTCGTTACGGATGAGGTGGTCAGCGAAACTCAACCTGTGAATGAAGTCGTCGAAATCGGCACTCGTGAGAAGGTGGAAACATCAACTCGTGAGGTCGTGGAAGAGCTAAACTTCGAGACTGTCGTCCGCAACAACCCTAACCTCAAGAAGGGTGAGCGCAAAGTCGTGGTGAAAGGTGAGAAGGGCCGCAAGGTCACTCGTATCACTGCTACTAACGTGGCTGGCGTCATCGTAGAACACTCTGATGTCATCGAGACTGTTGACCCAGTGACTGAAATCATCGAGGTCGGCACCAAAGAGGACATCCGCTATGAAATGCGTGTGGAACGTGAGGAACTTGACTTCGCAACTGAGACACGCGAAACTGACGCACTGTTCGAGGGTGAGACTCGTGAGGCTGTGGCTGGTGTGAAAGGTAAGAAGGCGACGACTTACAAGGACACCTATGTGGACGGCGTGAAAGTCGGAACTGAGGTAGTCGGTGAGCCAGTTGTTGTTGCTCCTGTCAACCGCGTAATCGAAATCGGTACCCGCAAAGAGAAGACCTCCGCGTCTGTAACTAATACAGAAGTGGTGCACTACTCAACGGTGACTGAGAACGACCCCAACTTAGAGGTGGGACAAACCCGTATCAAGGTCAATGGTGTCAACGGAGAGCGCGTAGTTCGCATCACACGTGTAACAGACAACCGCACTGGCAAAGTGACCGAAACCAGCGAAGTTATTTCAGAGACTCCAGCAGTCAACGAGGTCTTGGTAGTAGGTACGAAGCCGGTGATTGACGACAACGACATCACCAACAAGAAGTTCCTCACAGTGGACGAGTTCCTAACCCTTACGGAAGAGCAACAGGACGCGTTCCTTGCGAAACCTGGCAACAGCGTTCCTGGAACCTACATCTACATGAACCAAGGGGCTGACCAAGCTACACTTGACAAGGTGGAGCAAATCATCAACATCGAGAAGCTCAACCTAGAGTTTGTGCGTCTCCTCAACGAAGCTCGTGCTGCAGAAGGTCGCAAGCCTGTATCTTATGCAGGTAAGGACTCCCTAGCTCAGAAGGCCGCAACTACGCGTGCTAACGAAATGGCTGACCACGGTAGCTTACGTTACCAAGGTTTGGAGTCTGGAGTACACAAACGCCCAGATGGCTCTGGATGGAGCACCATCTACACTGACGCTGAACGTAGCTCAATGACATGGCGTGCAGAGAATGCAGTTCAGTTGGGAGCATCACTATCTGCTCGCTCAGCTGCTAACGAGGCTAAGGTGGCAGAGAAGCTGTTCTCTCAGTGGATTAAATCGCCAAGTCACAAGGCCGCAATGATGAAGCGCTTGGACAACATCCAGGTTGCAGTCGGAGTTGGTCTAGGCGCCAAATCAATCGAACCTGTGTTCAGCAGTGGCGTGACTATCGGTATCTTGGAGCTAGTTCAGTTCAACTAAGCCTAAGAGCTGGGAATTCCCCAATGTCATTAAGCTAAGATTTTAAAATAGAAACCAACTATTCCAACATGTAGCTATTTCGCTGTCATTTGGAGTAGTTTTTTCTGTTCAGAGAATTTTGAGCGCACAAAAAGAACTGCTCCTACTCCCTTTTTTCATCGATTTATGGTACTCTATGAGTGAGACTAACAACAGCTTGCGTTTTTATCTTTCTTGGGTATTGCCGATTGGTGCGAATAATAGACAATTGCTTGGCAATGAAGGTTTCTAGCTGGAAGGAAGTGATCATTTCCCTTAAAAATCTCAAGCATAAGAGGCGTCTGAGAAGCATATCTGATAATCATAACGACATGGATAACGATAAGGGAAGTTAGCCATATGGAATAAAGATCAGGATACCATGCAGTCGTTTTGATGAACTTGAGTTTTATCTGTAAGCTCCTTGTCTTGTCCTATTCCTTTTTCAATCCATTTATAATAGCTTTCATAAAAAATGATGGTCTACATTATGTTGTGATTGAAAATTTACCGAATCATTTCAGATGGTGCGATGGAGAAAATTGTGGTAGAATAGAAAAAGTTCGAAAAAGGAGGTTTCTATGACACAAGAAGAGAGTCAGAAACAGAATACAAAACAAGTGAATCAAATGGAGAGGGGGTTGCAAAATAGGCATGTCCAGATTATGGCGATTGCAGGAACGATTGGAACAGGGTTGTTCCTTGGTTCGGGTCGTTCGATTAGCTTGACAGGACCTTCCATCATTTTGGTTTACCTTATTACAGGTGGCTTTATGTATCTCATGATGCGCGCCATTGGTGAGATGCTTTATCAAGATCCAGATCAGCACACCTTTATCAACTTTATCACGCGCCATTTAGGAAAAGGCTGGGGCTATTTTGCTGGTTGGTCTTACTGGCTATCGGTTGTCTTTATCGGGATGGCAGAGATTACCGCTGTTGCCCAGTATGTGCAGTTTTGGTTCCCGACTTGGCCAGCTTGGATGATCCAGCTTGTCTTTCTAGTGATTTTAGGCATGGTCAATCTCATTGCCGTGAAAATCTTTGGGGAAGTTGAATTTTGGTTTGCCATGATTAAGATTATTGCGATCTTAGCCTTGATTGCAACGGGTGTCTTCATGGTCTTGACTGGCTTTGAAACTCCGCACGGTGTCGCTAGTCTTAGCAATATCACGCAAGGATTTGAGCTTTTTCCAAATGGAGTGATCAGCTTTGTGATGGCATTTCAGATGGTGTTCTTTGCCTATCTCATGATTGAGTTCATCGGGATTACCACGGCAGAAACAGCCAATCCTCGAAAAGTCCTGCCAAAAGCGGTGAAAGAGATTCCTTTGCGCATTATTTTCTTCTACGGTGGGGCTTTGTTAGCCATTATGGCTATCATTCCTTGGAGAGACTTGACAACAAGTGGTTCTCCCTTTGTAATCGTCTTTGAGCTAGCAGGAATCAAGTGGGCAGCTGCCTTGATTAACTTTGTCGTTTTGACATCAGCAGCCTCAGCATTGAATTCAACCCTTTATTCAACAGGACGCAATCTTTACCAGATTGCCCATGATTCGCCTAATAAATTGTTAAAAGCAATCAAGGCTGACACCTTGTCTCGTCATAATGTGCCACAAAATGCGATTATTGCATCTGCTGTCTTGATTGCCCTTGCAGCAGCCATCAGCGTTTTGCCTGGGATTTCAGATGCCTTTACTTTGATTACGGCATCCTCATCAGGTGTGTACATTGCGATTTATGTCTTGATTATGTTGGCACATTTGAAGTACCGTAAGTCCACGGACTTTATGCGAGATGGCTATATCATGCCAGCCTATCGTTTCTTTAATCCTTTGACTATCGGCTTTTTCCTCTTTGTCTTTATCACCTTGTTCTTGCAAGATTCGACAATTTGGGGAGCGATTGGATCAACCATTTGGATTTTAGGATTTGGAATTTACAGCCAAATGAAATTTAAGAAAAAATAAGTTAAGTAGCCTAAAAGAATTCTGAGGTTGGGAAAAAATCCCAACCTCATATTTTTTGTGCTATAATAGTAAGAACGAGAAAAAAGGAGTCGCTATGTTTGTAGATGATAGTTTGACCCTGCATACGGATTTATATCAAATCAATATGATGCAGGTTTATTTTAAGGAAAATATTCACCAGAAAAGGGCAGTATTTGAGCTGTATTTCCGTAAAAATCCTTTCAAGAGTGGCTATGCCGTCTTTGCAGGTTTGGAGCGCATTGTCGAGTATTTAAAGGACTTGCGCTTTACAGAGAGCGATATTGCCTACCTTCGCTCCTTGGGCTATGATGAGGATTTTTTGGCTTACTTGGCACACTTTAAGCTAGCATTAACCGTACGTTCGGTCAAGGAAGGAGACTTGGTTTTCGCTAATGAGCCTTTGGTGCAGGTTGAAGGACCTCTTGCTCAGTGCCAATTAGTGGAGACAGCTCTCTTAAATATTGTCAATTTCCAGACCTTGATTGCCAGTAAAGCCGCTCGAATTCGCTCAGTGATTGAGGATGATGAGCCTTTGATGGAGTTTGGAACGAGACGGGCGCAAGAAATGGATGCTGCCATTTGGGGCACACGGGCTGCTGTGATTGGCGGAGCAGATGGCACCAGCAATCTTCGAGCTGGTAAGAAATTTGGCATTCCAGTCTTGGGAACGCATGCCCATGCCTTGGTTCAAGTCTATGGCAATGACTATGAAGCCTTTAAAGCCTATGCGAAAACCCATAAAAATTGTGTCTTTTTAGTAGATACCTACGATACTTTTAAACTAGGAGTTCCAGCTGCGATTCGTGTAGCTCGTGAAATGGGAGATAAGATAAACTTCCTTGGTGTGCGGATTGACTCTGGGGATATTGCCTATATTTCCAAAAAAGTCCGTGAGCAGTTGGACGAAGCTGGCTTTCCTGATGCGAAAATCTATGCGTCAAATGATTTGGATGAACACACCATTCTCAATCTTAAGATGCAAAAGGCAAAGATTGATGTCTGGGGTGTGGGAACAAAGCTCATTACCGCTTTTGACCAGCCAGCACTTGGTGCGGTTTATAAGATTGTAGCGATTGAGGATGAAAATGGGCACATGCGCAATACCATAAAGCTCTCAAACAATGCTGAGAAAGTTTCTACACCAGGTAAAAAGCAAGTTTGGCGGATCACGAGCCGTGAAAAAGGCAAATCAGAGGGCGATTACATCACCTATGCAGGTGTGGATGTCTCAGCCCTTACAGAGCTAGAAATGTTCCATCCGACCTATACCTATATCAAAAAAACAGTTCGTAATTTTGATGCCGTACCTCTTTTGGTGGATATTTTTGAAGAAGGTAGATTGGTCTATGACCTTCCAGCTCTTAAAGACATTCATGACTATGCCAGAAGAGAATTTGACAAGCTCTGGGATGAGTACAAACGTGTGCTCAATCCGCAGCATTATCCAGTTGATTTGGCGCGTGATGTTTGGCAGGATAAGATGGACTTGATTGACCAAATGCGCCAAAAAGCCTATCAAGGAGAGGAAGAATGAGCCTACAAGAAACCATTATCAAGCAATTAGGCGTGAAAGCTAGTATCAATCCGCAGGAAGAAATCCGTAGATCGATTGATTTTCTGAAAGATTACCTGAAAAAACATCCTTTTTTAAAAAGTTATGTTTTGGGAATCTCTGGCGGTCAAGATTCGACTCTTGCTGGTCGTTTAGCGCAGCTAGCTATTGAAGAAATGCGGGCTGAGACAGGCGATGAGGCTTATCAATTTATCGCAGTTCGGCTTCCTTACGGCATTCAGGCAGATGAAGATGACGCCCAAGCAGCCCTACGCTTTATCAAGCCTGATGTCAGTCTCGTCGTCAATATCAAAGAGAGCGTGGACGCCATGACCAAGGCAGTCGAAGCTACTGGATCTGATGTTTCAGACTTTAACAAGGGAAATATCAAGGCCAGGAGCCGTATGATTGCCCAGTATGCTCTTGCAGGAAGCTACGCTGGTGCGGTGATTGGAACGGACCACGCAGCTGAAAACATCACAGGCTTCTTCACCAAGTTCGGTGATGGTGGTGCAGACATTCTGCCACTTTTTCGCCTCAACAAGCGCCAAGGAAAAGCTCTTTTAGCTGAACTTGGAGCAGATAAGGCGCTTTATGAGAAGATTCCGACGGCTGATTTGGAAGAAGACAAGCCAGGACTAGCAGACGAGGTTGCGCTCGGTGTAACTTATGAAAACATTGATGACTATCTTGAAGGGAAAACTATCAATCCACAAGCTCAGGAGATTATCGAAAATTGGTGGAAGAAAACTGAACACAAACGTCATTTACCGATTAGTATCTTTGATGATTTTTGGAAATAATATCAGTCATTTAGTTTTAATCTATTACGTCGTTAACTCGTCTTGCCTAACTCCAGTTATGCCTGCGACTCGTTGCCTAGTACTAAATCAAAACTAAACAACTATACTCTATAACACAGATAAGGCTGGGGAAATCCCAGCTTTTTTTCTTTTTGAGTCCGCACTTGAAGATTTTCCAAAAAGGTCTATAATAGGTTTTATAGAAAAGGAGAATCTTATGAATTCATTACATCAATCATTAACGGATAAATTTTTTGCTGATTATGAAGCTAATCGTCAATTTGCTGCGACAGAAAATGCAGTAACTCACAACGGTATCTATGCTTCTCTTGAAAAACGAAGTAGCACGGTGGAAAACGCCCCTGTCTTTTCCATTGATTTGACCAAGGACAAGGTCAGCAACCAGAAAGCCTCTGGTCGTTGCTGGATGTTTGCGGCACTCAACACCTTCCGCCACAAGATGATTGCTGGTTTCCAATTGGAGAATTTTGAACTCTCACAAGCTCACACTTTCTTCTGGGACAAATACGAAAAATCCAACTGGTTTTTGGAGCAAATCCTTGCAACTAGCGACCAAGAATTGACCAGCCGTAAGGTTAAATTCCTCTTGGATGTTCCCCAACAAGACGGTGGTCAATGGGATATGGTCGTATCCCTCTTTGAAAAATACGGGGTCGTGCCAAAATCTGTGTATCCAGAGTCGATTTCGTCCAGCAACAGCCGTGAACTCAATGCAGTTTTAAATAAATTACTCCGCCAAGATGCGCAAATTTTGCGTGATTTGGTTGCAAACGGAGAAAGTCTTGAGGCTATTCAAGCTAAAAAAGAAGAACTCCTGCAAGAAATCTTTAATTTCCTTGCCATGTCACTTGGATTGCCACCACGTAGCTTTGACTTTGCCTATCGTGACAAGGACAATAACTACCATAGTGAAAGAGGCTTGACTCCGCAGGAATTTTACAAAAAATACGTGGGTATTCAGCTAGATGACTATGTCTCCATCATCAATGCACCAACAGCTGATAAGCCTTATGGCAAGTCTTATACCGTTGAAATGCTAGGAAATGTGGTGGGGAGTCGACCTGTTCGTTACCTCAATGTGGAAATGGACCGTTTGAAAGAACTAGCTATTTTGCAAATGCAGGCAGGGGAAACAGTTTGGTTTGGTTCTGATGTCGGTCAATCAAGCAACCGTAAGACAGGTGTTATGGCAAATGGCATGTATGATTTTGCATCAAGCATGAACATCCATCTTCACCAAGATAAGGCAGGGCGTCTTGATTATAGCGAAAGCCTGATGACTCATGCTATGGTTTTAACTGGTGTTGACCTTGACGAAAATGGGAAATCTCTCAAATGGAAGGTCGAAAACTCATGGGGAGATAAGGTCGGAGATAAGGGCTACTTTGTCGCAAGTGATAGCTGGATGGACGAGTACACCTACCAAATCGTTGTCCGTAAAGACTTCTTGACCGAAGAAGAGCTTGCAGCCTATAATAGCGAGCCGATTGTGCTTGCGCCGTGGGATCCAATGGGAGCCTTGGCAAAATAAGGAGAAAAAGGGAGTGAGAAAAATCGTTATTCCGCAGAAATCGATTTTCCTCACTTCTTTGTTTCTAATCTCTAGCTAAACTAATCCACTGGATTAGTTTACTCTCACTCCCGAAACTACTGCGTCAAACTATTAAATCTATAAAAGAAGCGAGGCTGGACACTTTTGTCTTAGCTTCTTTTATGCTATAAAAGCTAACAAAACAACCACAAAAAACAGTAGAAAAAAGATAGATTATAGAAATGTCACTCGCTATATCATTTAATCAAAATAAAAAAATCCTATACTTATGCATTAAGAAAAGGATTATAACAAACAATATACATAAAATCAGCGGACAAAAAGTTTTTTTATAAAAAAAGAGTTTTCAGTCTTTACAATTGTCTGAATTTTTGCTACAATCAGAATATGTTATAAAAAATAACACAAGGAGAAATGCGATGAAAACAAAAAAATGGCTTGTAACGGCTGGTGTTCTCGTGAGTGCAGGAGTGCTGCTTGCGGCTTGTAGCGGAGGTGGCTCAAACGCTTCTGAAGAAAGTACTTATTCTTATGTGTATACTACAGATCCAGATACTTTGGACTATACATTTGCTAACCGTGCTTCCACTTCTGAAGTGACTAGTAACCTAGTGGATGGTTTGCTTGAAAATGACCAATACGGAAACCTAGTACCGTCCTTGGCTGAGGATTGGAGCGTTTCAAAAGACGGTCTTACTTACACTTATAAACTTCGTAAAGATGCCAAATGGTACACATCTGAAGGTGAAGAGTATGCAGATGTGAAAGCTCAAGACTTTGTGACAGGGTTGAAACACGCGATTGATTCTAAATCTGAAGCTCTTTATATCGTTGAAGACTCTATCAAAGGTTTGAAAGACTACGCTGAAGGTAAAAATAAAGATTTCAGTAGCGTTGGTGTCAAAGCTGTTGATGATTATACAGTAGAGTACACCTTGAACGCTCCTGAGACTTACTGGAATTCAAAAACAACTATGGGAATTCTCTTCCCAATCAACGAAGAATTCCTAACATCAAAAGGAAAAGACTTTGGATCTGCTAAAACAGACAGCATCCTCTCAAATGGTCCATACCTGTTGAAATCATGGGTTCCTAAATCTTCTATGGAATATGCGAAAAATCCAAACTACTATGACAAGGACAATGTGCATATTGACCAGGTGAAATTAGCTTTCTTTGACGGATCAGACTTAGAATCTTTAGCTCGTAATTTCAAAGATGGTTCTTATACAGCAGCGGTTCTTTATCCAAGTACAACTAGCTATCCAGCTATTGAAAAAGAGTTCAAAGATAATATCTATGTATCTCAACAAGATGCGACAACTTACTATATGACCTTCAACTTAGATCGTAAGGCGTATAAGTACACTTCTAAGAAAGACGATGCTCAAAAAGTAGCGACAAACGAAGCGATTTTAAATAAAAACTTCCGTCAAGCTATCAAATTTGCCCTTGATAAGACTGCTATGGCTGCGCAAACCAACGGTGAAAAACTAGCCAATGCCACTCTTCGTAATACTCTTGTACCACCGACTTTTGTATCCGTTGGTGACAAGACTTATGGCGATGTTGTTGGTGAGAAGTTAGTAAACTACGGTACAGAGTGGGCAGATATTAACTTGGCAGATGCGACCAATGCTTATTACAACCCAACAAAAGCCAAAGAAAAAATGGCTCAAGCCAAGTCTGAGTTGGAAGCAAAAGGTGTACAATTCCCAATTCACCTAGATCTTTTGGTTACTGAAACCGATAAGAACGACGTGGCACGTAACAGCTCTATCAAACAATCTATCGAAGCCGCTCTTGGAGCTGAAAATGTCGTGATTGACCTTCAAAATAAATCTGAAGATGATGTGAATAATGCAACTTACTTTGCGACAACGGCTGCTCAAAAGGATTATGACTTCGGTGTTAGTGGATGGGGACCAGACTTCCAAGACCCATCTACATACTTGGATATCCTAAATACCACAAACGGTGGAACGCTCCAAAATAGTGGTTTGGAACCAGGGCAAGACAATCCTAAGATTCAAGCAGTTGGCCTTGATAAATACACTGAGATGTTGAAAGAAGCTAACAAAGAGCAAGATGTCAAAGTGCGTTATGAAAAATATGCAGAAGCAGATGCTTGGTTGCAAGATAGCGCCTTGATCATCCCAACCGTTTCTAGAGGTGGACGTCCACAGCTTTCTAAAATTGTCCCATTCTCATCTCCAACTTCTGATGTCGGAACCAAAGGTGATCCAACAATCTACAAGTACAAAAAAGTTCAAAAAGACATTGTTACTGCAAAAGATTACGAAGCAGCGCGTGAGAAATGGATGAAAGAAAAAGCTGAATCAAATGCTAAATACCAAGAAGATTTAGCAAAACACGTGAAATAAATAGAAAAAGATTAGAAACAGGAGTGTTTCTAATCTTTTTTTGGACAAAAATGGATAATATGTGCAATTATGCAATATTTTTCAGAAAATTCATTGAATTCTGTTTCTTTTGTGATATAATTCGCTTACACATAAAAAACAGATGGAGGTTTAGGATGAAAAAATCAAAAGTTTTAGTCCTAGCAGGAATTATCTTGCTAAGTGCAGGTTTGTTAGCAGCGTGTTCGGGCTCAGATTCGAGCTCATCTTCAGGTGGAGAGAGTAAGACATTTTCCTATGTCTATCAAACAGATCCTGAGAATTTAGACTATATTACCTCAGGAAAAGCTGCTACTCATGATTTGACATCAAATGCTATTGATGGTTTGCTTGAAAATGACCAGTTTGGCAATCTTGTTCCCTCTATGGCAGAAGATTGGACGGTTTCAAAAGATGGTTTGACCTATACCTATACGATTCGTGAAGGTGCTAAATGGTTTACATCTGATGGTGAAGAGTATGCTGATGTTGTAGCCCAAGACTTTGTAACAGGTTTAAAACATGCAGCAGACAAAAAGTCAGAAGCACTATATCTTGTACAAGATTCTGTGAAAGGATTGGATGCCTATGTTAAAGGAGAAAATAAGGATTTTTCCAGTGTTGGGATTAAAGCCTTAGATGATCACACAGTTCAGTACACATTGAATGCTCCAGAAAGCTACTGGAATTCTAAGATGACAATGGGGATTATGTATCCGCTCAATGAAGAATTCTTAAATTCTAAAGGAGATAAATTTGCCCAATCAACGGATCCATCCAGTATTTTGTACAATGGACCATTCATCATCAAAGCTATTACAGCTAAATCAGCAGTTGAATTTGCAAAGAATGAAAACTATTGGGATAAGGACAATGTCCATGTTGATGCCGTTAAACTATCTTACTGGGATGGTTCGGATCAAGAATTACTGGAGCGGAATTTCTCCACTGGAAATTATAGCCTAGCTCGTCTCTATCCGACAAGCTCGAACTATACAGAAGTAGAAAAGAAATACAAAGACAATATTACTTATGCACCACAAAATGCTTCTAGCTATGTAGTGGCGACAAACATTGATCGTCAAGAATATAAATATACCTCTAAAACCACAGATACTCAAAAGACCTCTACGCGTAAAGCCTTGTTAAATAAAGATTTCCGTCAAGCACTGTCATTTGCCTTTGACCGTCATGGCTATGCAGCTCAGACCAATGGAGACGAAGGGGCAGACAAGATTCTTCGGAACATATTTGTACCACCAACATTTGTCAATATCGGTGAGAAATCATTTGGAGATGTTGTAGAATCGAATCTAAAAGGAATGGGTGACGAGTGGAAAGACATCAATCTAGCAGATGCTCAAGATGGACTTTACAATCCAGAAAAAGCCAAGGCAGAATTTGCCAAAGCTAAAGAAGTTCTTCAAGCTGAAGGAGTGGAGTTCCCAATTCACTTAGATGCTCCAACGATTAAAGTGGATAAATTGAGGGTGGCTCGTATTCAATCGTTGAAACAATCCATTGAAAAAACATTAGGAGCTGATAATGTTGTCATTGATATTCAACAGTTAAGTGAAGATGATGCGCAAAATGCGACTCTATTTGGTGCAAAAGCAGCAGATGAGGATTGGGATATTTCAGATATTGTTGGATGGAATCCAGACTTCCAAGACCCATCTACTTATCTTAACATTATGAAACCATCTTCGGGAGATAATACACGGATCTTCTTTGGATTTGATGCTGGAACAAATAATGTAGCAGCAAAACAAGTTGGACTAGATAGGTATGAAGAGCTAGTCAATGAAGCAGATGCTGAGAAATTAGATTTGAATAAACGGTATGAAAAATTTGCAGCAGCCCAAGCTTGGTTGACAGACAGTGCTTTGATCATTCCGACTATTTCTCGTGGTGCCTCACCAACCTTGCTTCGAGTAGAACCATTTACCGCCCCATTTGCATATAGTGGCAATAAAGGAGATGCTAACGTTGTTTACAAATACTTGAAAGTTCAAGAAAAACCAGTGACCACTGAAGAGTACAACAAGGCTTATGAACAATGGCAAAAAGAAAAAGCTGAATCAAATGCTAAATACCAAGAAGATTTAGCAAAACACGTGAAATAAAATCATCACATAAAAAGGAAAGCTAAAAACGATACTGCCCCCATAAAGTGAAACCAAAGAAAAACACTCCATGAATTCTACTATAATAGAATTAGGAGTGTTTTCTTATGGTCAAAAAAGCATATTCATCAGACATAAAACTAGCTTGTATCGAAATGAAAAAAGCAGGTAAATCCAATAAGGTTATCATGGAAACCCTAGGGATAAAGAATGATAGTCAAATTTACACATGGTGGAAATGGTATCAAAACAATGAACTTCACCGCTTTTACCAACCTGTCGGAAAACAATATACTTACGGTAAAGGGATGACAGAATTACCTGAGATTGAACAATTAAGATTAGAGGTAAAGCTGCTAAAAAAGTATCGCAGCTTGATAAGGAAATCGATAAAATAGCCCTTATCAAGCTTGTAGAAGACTATAAAGCTGACTATCCAATCCCGATGATTTTGGCTTGTTTTGGTGTGGCAAGATCCACCTACTATCGCTGGAAATCTGAACCGACAATGGTAAAAACGATGGATGATGTCACTGAGAAGATTGAGATATTATGCCTTGAAAATGGCTATATTTATGGTTATCGAACCATTACACGGCTTTTAAAAAGCAGATATGGTTTGACAGTGAATCACAAAAAGGTTTATCGTATCATGAAACAAAATGGTTGGCTTTGCCGTGTCAAAACAAAGAAGGTCCCAAAACTTGGCAAACCTTACTATGTCACTGAAAATAAGCTCAGTAGGGACTTCCAAGCCAAACAACCTCTTCAAAGATTGGTTACGGATATCACTTATCTCTATTTCGGAAACTGTAAACTTTATCTCTCGTCCATTATGGATTTGTATAACCGAGAGATTGTAGCTTATACAATTTCAGATAGTCAGGACACAGACTTTGTTTTAGATACGTTAAATCAGTTGGATTTACCGAAAGGAACACTCTTACACAGTGATCAAGGATCGGTCTATACCTCTAAAGCTTATTATCAGACATGCACAGAAAAAGGCATTATCCGCTCCATGTCCCGAAAAGGAACACCCGCAGATAACGCCTGTATTGAATGGTTTCATTCCGTCCTAAAGTCTGAAACCTTCTATCTCCATAACTGGAGAAACCTAACTAAAGATAGTATAACAGATATTGTCAAAAATTACATCGTATTTTATAATGAAACGAGAATTCAACGGAAATTAAAAGACCTATCCCCTATAGAATATAGGAAACAGGTCTCAAAATAGTGTTTTTCTTAGGTCCCATTATTGGGGTGCAGTGCCAACTTTCCTTTTTATAATATGAAAGAAGTATAAAAAATTGGAGATAGTCATTTAGTTTTCATATATAACATCGTTCACTCCAGTTCTACTTGCTACTCGTTGCTTCCTACTAAATCAAAAGGAAACAGCTATCACTCTCTAAAATAGGCAAGTAAGGGGTTTCAATCAAAAAAATATTCAGAAAATTTATTGGACTTTAAGGTTTATTTATGGTACAATGAAAACAATATAACAGTAAATGGAGAATTGCTATGGATAAAAGCAAATTATTAGCATTAGCAGGCGTAAGCTTGCTCAGCGTTGGTTTCTTGGCAGCTTGCTCAGGCGGCTCTGACTCTTCAAAGGGTGATAGCAGCACGTATTCGTATGTATATACGACAGATCCTGAGACCTTGGATTATATTGTTTCAGGAAAAGCTTCTACTCATGATTTGGTAGCTAGCACCGTTGATGGACTTTTGGAAAATGACCAATATGGCAACTTAATTCCATCTCTTGCCGAAGATTGGAAAGTCTCTAAAGATGGCTTGACTTACACTTACAAACTTCGTAAAGGTGTCAAATGGTACACATCAGAAGGTGAAGAATACGCAGAAGTAACGGCTAAAGACTTTGTGACAGGCTTGAAACATGCTGCTGATGGAAAAGCCGAAGGTCTTGTTTTGATTCAAAGCTCTATCAAAGGACTTGATGACTATGTAACAGGGAAGTCAAAAGACTTTGAGACAGTTGGTGTGAAGGCACTTGATGACTACACTGTTCAATATACTTTGAACCAGCCAGAACCTTACTGGAATTCAAAAACAACGTCTGCGACTCTCTATCCGCTTAATGAAGAATTTGTAAAATCAAAGGGTGATAAATTCGGACAAGCAACAGATCCTAGCTCGATTCTCTATAATGGCCCGTTCTTGTTGAAAGCACTTGTTTCAAAATCATCCGTTGAATATGCTAAAAATGAAAACTATTGGGATAAAGATAATGTCCACTTTGACAATGTAAAATTGACTTACTATGATGGTCAAGATGTGGATACCTTGGGACGTGGTTTCGCAGATGGAAACTTCACAGTTGCCCGTCTCTTCCCAAATAGCTCAAACTATGCTAATGTAGCTGAGAAGTTTAAGGATAATATCTACTACACATCTGTGGCAGCTGGAAGCTATGGTATGAGTGTCAATATTGACCGTCAAAGCTACAACCACTCATCTAAGACAACAGATGAAGAAAAGATGTCAACCAAGAAAGCTTTGCTCAATAAAGACTTCCGTCAAGCCCTTAACTTTGCCTTTGACCGTAAATCTTATATCGCTCAAGTCAATGGCGAAGAAGGAGCAGAACTTGCTGTTCGTAACATCTTTGTACCTTCAAACTTCGTTCAAATCGGTGAGAAAACCTTTGGTGATGTCGTTGAAGAAAAAGTGGCAAGCTATGGCGATGAGTGGAAAGATGTTAAATTAGCGGATTCTAAGAATACTCTTTACAATCCAGAAAAAGCGAAAGCTGAATTTGCCAAAGCTAAAGCAGCCCTTGAAGCAGAAGGCGTGAAATTCCCAATCCACTTGGATATTCCAGTTGCAGAAACAAGTAAGAATGCAGTGCTTTCCGTTCAATCTTTGAAACAAACGATTGAAAAAACTTTGGGCGCAGAAAATGTCGTGATTGACATCCAACAAATGTCACAAGATGAGTTGCACAACATCACTTACTATGCTGCAAATGCAGCAGCCGAGGACTGGGACTTGTCAACAGCAGTTGGTTGGAATCCAGACTATGCAGACCCATCTACTTATCTTGAAATCTTTAGAAGTACAGAGGCAGAGCATACCAAGACTTACCTAGGATTTGAAGGTGCAGATAATGCAGCTGCAAAACAAGTTGGACTTCAAGAATTTGATAAATTACTGGATGAAGCAAATGCTGAAACACAAGACGTTGCGAAACGTTACGAAAAATATGCAGCAGCTCAAGCGTGGTTGACAGATAGCTCACTTGTCATTCCATATCAAGGTGCGCCAGGTGGAGCTCCACAACTATCTCGATTGAAACCATTCTCTGGTGCTTATGGTGAGACTGGTAACAAAGCGAACTCAACTGATTACTTCAAGTACAGACAGCCAAATGGCGGTGTCGTTACGAAGAAAGAATACGACGAAGCGCGTGAGAAATGGCTCAAAGAAAAAGCTGAGTCAAATGCTAAAGCACAAAAAGACCTTGAAAGTCACGTAGAATAAAGCGTTCACTGGAACTTTCTCCTAACCCGAGGAAGTTCTTTTGAAATTGAAGGAAATGATCTATGAAAAAATATATTTTTATGCGTATTTTACGCTCGATCGTGTCGATTGTCTTAGTCACGGCACTGACCTATACCATTATTTATACATTGGTTCCTAGGAAGTTAATTTTTAAGCAAGACCCGAATTATAATAAAATAGCGACAACCGATGATAAACGGGATAACTATGAAAATACCATTTATGAGCGGATGGGCTATATTGATTATTATGATACCAAGGAATTGCAAGAAAAAGCTAGCAAGGATTTCCCATCTGTAACAGTGGATGGAACCGATGAAAACAAAAAAATGTATGAAGATTACATCAAAAAAATCGGTAACGGTTGGAAATTGGGGCAATTCAAAGAAAGCAAGCAATTTTATGCGACGCGTGAAGTACCACCGCTTGAGCGTGTGTTAGATTTCTATGCAAACTTGGTACAAATTGATCATCCAAATGTTATTCAAGATGCTTCAAATCCTGATCTTAAACGGTATATACGTTTGGAAAATGACCCAGCGATTGGCTGGTCTGTGGTTGGCTCTGGAACTCGTCATAAATATTTGCTCTATGTGAATAACAAATTCCCATACATTCATCAAAATTTTGTGACGCTCAATCTTGGAAATTCTTATCCAACCTATGCAAATATCCCTGTCTTGCAAGTCATTACACAAGGGCAAGGGCAAACAAAGGCGTCAGAAGTTCAATTCCCAACAGGGAAGAAAACCTCTTCTGTTAATATCTACTCACGGACCTATAAATCCCCAAGTCAAGCAGACTCTCGTGAGGTAGCTAACTACGGAGATGATCCTTATACAGCAACGGAGAGCAACTACCAATATCCTTCTATGATTGTCAGCTCTGCTATTGCAGGATTGATTGGTCTTACTTTATCCTATATTGTTGCGATTCCACTTGGATCTTACATGGCTCGTTTCAAAAATACATGGTTTGACAGTATGTCAACTGGATTTTTGACCTTCTTAATGGCACTTCCAACCATTGCTTTGGTTTATATTGTTCGCTTGATTGGTTCAAAAGTAGGTATGCCAGACTCCTTCCCTATCTTGGGAGCAGGAAATTGGAAGTCATACGCCTTGCCATCTTTGATTTTAGGTTTGCTCTATGTTCCTGGTACAACCATCTGGATTCGTCGTTACATGATTGACCTTCAATCGCAAGACTTTGTCCGCTTTGCACGGGCAAAAGGCTTGTCTGAGCGTGAAATTTCTAATAAACATATCTTTAAAAATGCGATGGTTCCTGTCGTGAATGGTATCCCAGGAGCTATCATCGGTGTCATCGGAGGAGCGACTCTGACAGAGACTGTCTTTGCCTATCCTGGTATGGGTAAAATGCTTATTGACTCCGTTAAAGCTGCCAACAACTCAATGGTCGTTGGATTGGTGTTTATCTTTACAACAATAGCTATCTTCTCCTTGTTGTTGGGTGATTTGCTCATGGTTGTGATTGACCCACGTATTAAATTAACATCTAAAGGAGGTAAATAATGGCTACGATTGATAAAAGTAAGTTTGCGTTCGTCAAACGAGATGATTTTGCCTCTGAAACCATTGATGCACCAGCCTATTCTTACTGGAAATCGGTGATGCGTCAATTTATGAAGAAAAAATCAACCATTCTGATGTTGGGAATTTTGCTGACCATTGTGGTGATTAGCTTTGTCTATCCGATTTTCTCAGACTTTGATTACAATGATGTCAGCAAGGTCAATGACTTTAGTGCCCGCTATATCAAACCAAATGGACAATATTGGTTTGGAACAGACAGCAACGGTAAATCCTTGTTTGATGGGGTTTGGTTTGGAGCGAGAAATTCGATTTTGATTTCCATTATCGCAACGGTCATCAACATGGTAGTTGGAGTTATTGTTGGTGGTATTTGGGGAGTTTCAAAATCAATCGACCGTATCATGCTTGAGGTTTATAATGTCCTCTCTAATATTCCATCTCTCTTGATTATCATCGTCTTGACCTACTCTATCGGAGCAGGATTCTGGAACTTGATTTTTGCGATGACAGTGACGAGCTGGATTGGGATTGCTTACTCGATTCGGGTGCAAATCCTTCGTTACCGTGACTTGGAGTACAACCTTGCCAGTCAAACCTTGGGAACTCCGACCACAAAAATTGTCATGAAAAATATCTTGCCACAGTTGATTTCTGTCATTGTGACAGTGACTTCTCAAATGTTGCCAAGTTTCATCTCTTATGAGGCTTTCCTATCCTTCTTTGGATTGGGCTTGCCAGTAACAGTGCCAAGTCTTGGACGTTTGATTTCAGACTACTCACAAAACGTGACAACCAATGCGTATTTGTTCTGGATTCCATTGACGACCTTGATTTTGGTTTCCCTTTCCCTTTTCATCGTTGGGCAAAACTTAGCGGATGCTAGTGATCCACGTACACATAGATAGGAGTAAATATGACAAATTCAAAAAATGTAATATTGACTGCTCGCGATATTGTCGTGGAATTTGACGTTCGTGACAGAGTGTTGACCGCTATTCGCGGTGTCTCCCTTGACTTGATTGAGGGCGAAGTCTTAGCCCTTGTAGGTGAGTCAGGGTCTGGGAAGTCTGTATTGACAAAAACCTTTACAGGAATGCTCGAAGACAATGGTCGTGTGGCAAGTGGTAGCATTGACTACCGTGGGCAAGACTTAACAGCTCTTAAAACGCATAAGGACTGGGGACATATTCGTGGAAGCAAGATTGCGACGATTTTCCAAGATCCAATGACGAGTTTGGATCCTATCAAAACCATTGGTAGCCAGATTGTTGAAGTCATTGTCAAGCACCAAGGTAAAAATCCGAAAGAAGCTAAGGAATTGGCGATTGACTATATGGAAAAAGTTGGGATTCCTGAAGCTGCAAAACGTTTTGAAGAATATCCTTTCCAATATTCAGGTGGGATGCGTCAACGGATTGTTATCGCGATTGCCCTTGCCTGCCGTCCAGATATTTTGATCTGTGATGAGCCGACAACGGCTCTTGATGTGACCATTCAAGCGCAGATTATTGACCTTTTGAAATCCTTGCAGCAGGAATATCATTTCACAACTATCTTTATCACGCATGACCTTGGTGTGGTAGCTAGTATTGCAGATAAGGTAGCCGTGATGTATGCAGGTGAAGTTGTAGAATATGGTACGGTAGAAGAAATCTTCTACGATCCTCGTCATCCGTACACTTGGAGTCTGCTTTCTAGTCTTCCACAGTTGGCAGATGAAAAAGGGGAGCTATACTCTATCCCTGGAACACCACCATCGCTTTACACCCCTGTAAAAGGTGATGCTTTTGCCCTTCGTTCAGACTATGCGATGCAGATTGATTTTGAAGAACATCCGCCAGCATTTCAAGTGTCAGATACACACTGGGCGAAGACTTGGTTGCTCCATGAGGATGCACCAAAAGTTCACAAACCATCTGTAATCGAAGATTTGCATGATAAGATTCGCTCAAAAGTTGGCTTTGCCCATATTGAGTCCTAGGAGGAAGGAAATGACTGAAAAATTAGTAGAAGTTAAAGATTTAGAAATTTCCTTCGGTGAAGGAAGTAAGAAGTTTGTAGCGGTTAAAAATGCAAATTTCTTCATCAATAAAGGAGAAACTTTCTCGCTTGTAGGAGAGTCTGGTTCTGGTAAGACAACGATTGGTCGTGCGATTATCGGATTGAATGATACCAGCGGTGGAGATATTCTCTACGAAGGTAAGAAAATCAACGGCAAGAAGTCCAAGGAAGAAGCAGCAGAGTTGATTCGGAAAATCCAAATGATTTTCCAAGACCCAGCAGCGAGTTTGAATGAACGGGCGACGATTGATTACATCATCTCAGAAGGTTTATATAACTTTAACCTCTTTAAAGATGAGGAAGACCGCCAAGCGAAAGTTAAGGAAATCATCACGGAAGTTGGGTTGTTGGCAGAGCATTTGACACGTTATCCACATGAATTTTCAGGTGGTCAACGTCAACGGATCGGGATTGCTCGTGCCTTGGTGATGAAGCCTGACTTTGTCATTGCGGATGAGCCGATTTCGGCTCTGGATGTGTCTGTGCGTGCCCAAGTTCTGAATTTGCTAAAGAAATTCCAAAAAGAACTAGGCTTGACTTATCTCTTTATTGCCCATGATTTGTCTGTGGTCCGCTTTATTTCTGACCGTATTGCGGTTATCTATAAAGGGGTGATTGTAGAAGTAGCTGAAACAGAAGAGCTCTTTAACAATCCAATCCACCCATATACACAATCTCTTCTCTCAGCAGTGCCGATTCCGGATCCTATCTTGGAACGCAAGAAAGTGCTTAAGGTCTATGACCCTAATCAGCATGATTACACGACAGATAAGCCTGAAATGGTAGAAATCCGTCCAGGGCACTTTGTCTGGGGAAACAAGGCAGAAATTGCCAAATACAAACAAGAACTATAAAAATAATCACCCATCAAGGGTGGTTATTTTTATAGTTGTTTTCATGTATGACGTCGTTAATACTATACAAAAATTAAAATTAGCATTTTTGTTACTTTCTTAAGTGAGGATGCAAGTAACCTCCTTCGGAGTTTCATTGCTAAATTTTGAGCTAAAAATCTCAAAATTTCCGTTATTTGTAACAGCGTAACTGTTGCGAATAATTTCACGACTGTGAAAGTAATCTTATACTCATCCATCAAAAATACCTCTTGTTTGAAAGAGTCGGAGAATCTGCTATTTTTGAAATTCAATGTAAAGTTCTGATTGACTTCTACTTAACCTAAATTCTGCCTGCGATTCTAAAACAAAATGAAAGGATTCTATCAATGAAGCAAATAGAAAAGATCTGAACTTAGTCGTTCAGACCTCTTAGAGTATAGAGCTAAATGCTTTTTCCAGGCAAGAGACTGACGGGGAGGAAGTATCCTCGAGTTGCGACTTCTTTGCCTTCGATTTTTTGCAAGAGCAAATCAACGAGTAGGCAAGCGATATCTTTTAGAGGTTGCTTGATGGTTGCCAGCTGCGGATAGTAGGTTTCGATGAAATAAGTTCCATCGTAGCCGATGACTTTTAGATCTTTGGGAATCGCAATATCCAGCTCTTGAGCGACTTTCATGACGAGAATGGCTGTCAAGTCGTCTGATGCAAAAATGGCATCAGGTTTTTCCTGCGTCAAGATAGTCTTGATTTCCATTTCTTTGCGAATAGGGGAGAAATCGCTTGAGATGTTGATGATGGGAGCATTTGGCAAGACAGAGGCAAAGCCGGCATGGCGAAGCCCTGTTGGCGAGTTAGAATTATCATTTCCAGTAATCATGGCGATTTTTTTTGCGCCAGACTTGGCGAGAGTCTCGGCTGCTAGTACACCGCCTAAATAGTTATCTGAGGATACGACAGGGATTGTGGGCGATAGATTTCTATCAAAAGAAATAATCGGTGCTGTGACCCTGTCATAATCGGAAATTCCTAGATTGTGACTACCAGAGATGATGCCATCGACTTGATTGGCTTCTAACATCTCAATATACTCGCGCTCTTTCGTGGAATCATGTTCACTATTGCAGATAATGGTTTTGTAGCCATGCTTGAAGAGTTCATGCTCCAGCTTGTCGATCAATTCTGCATAAAAGACGTGGCGAATATTGGGAAAGATAAGCCCGATGAGCTTGGCAGATTTTCCCTGTAAGCCACGAGCGAGATTGTTGGGTTTGTAGCCCAATTCTCGCATGGCTTCCTTGACTTTTTGGATTGTTTTTTCGGACAAATAGCCCTTTTTATTGATGACACGAGAAACAGTTGTCGGGCTGACCCCTGCTAGCTCTGCAACATCAGTTAGTTTTGCTACCATACTCTAATTCGTAGTAATATCCAGTCGGATTGCCCTCTTTTAGCAGGATTCCTGTTTGTGTCTTATGTGGGAAGATGCGACCAGAAAATACTTTTTCTCCTTTATTGATGAATAATTCAAAGATAGACTTATCAATAAATATATTAACATTTACAGGCTGTTTGTCAATAGGGCAGGAGCGTTTTGTGCCAAAGTCTAGGGCATAGGGCTCTCCAGCTTCACTACGATCAACCGTTACTACCCCATTTTCTGTGTCAAATAGGAGTTTTAAGCCTTTTCCGTCTTGATCTGCAAATAGAACAATTTCTGTCTGACTCATGGCAGGGATGTTGAGCTCTAGCTCGTAGGTGTTATTGGTCTCAGCTTTGTTTGTAAATACCTCTTTCCTACTGCGCAAGTTAGTAATCGCTGCGATAGGGTACTGGTAGAGTTTTCCATCTTTTAAGGTTAATTCCTTAACGAGGGAGAAAGTTCCTTGATGGTCAAAGCGATCGGACGGGTATGTAACATCTGGAAGTCCCAACCAGCTGACTGCTAGAGCTCTGCCATCGGGTGCGTTAAAGGCTTGTGTCGCATAGCATTCAAATCCGTAGTCAAGATTAAGAAGCGGACTTGGGTTGACCATGGTGGCAGATTGTGTGTCAAACGCTTGACCTATCTTATACATGTTTGGATAAATATTGTCATAATCGCAGACTTCTTTGGACAGTCCTTGAGGGCAATATAGGAGAATTGGCTGGTCATTGATAAAGACGAGATTTGGACATTCCATCATATAGGCGGTATTGTCATTGTCAAAGTCTAAATCTCCTACGACTTCCCAGTTGGTATAGTCGTTGTTCACTGCTTTGTAGAGCTTGATGTAGCCTTTTTTCTCTTGATTTTGTCCACCTACGATGGCGTAGTATTGTCCTTTAAATTGAAAGATTTGTGGGTCTCGGAAATGATCAGTCGCTTCTTGGGGTTGCTCAATTAAGACTTTATCAATCTTTTTCAGATTGCCTGCTTTGTCAAGCAAAGCTCCGATTTGGTAAGGATGGCGAGTCCAGTTTTCATCGCGTACATTTCCCGTGTAGAAGAGAAAGAGCTCGTCTCCAAATGCCATAGCAGAGCCTGAGTAGGCTCCGTGGCTGTCAAGAGCGGTATCCGGTAGAACCTTGACGCCCGTTGGGGTGAAGTGGACAAGGTCATCACTTTCTAACTGTACCCATGATTTTAAGCCGTGAGCGGCTCCGAAAGGAAAGTTTTGGTAGAAGACGACCCATTTACCATTAAAGTAAGAAAAGCCATTTGGATCGTTTAAGAGCCCTGTCTCAGGCTCCACATGGTAGCTAGCTCTCCATGGAGATTGGGCAATGTTTTCTTTGATTTGCTGGCATTCTTCTTCTGACCAGTATTCGTAGCGACGATAGCGTTTTTCAGTCGTCCAAGTCACAGTAGTGTCTCCTTTTGATTGTTATTCTCTCTTATATAGTAAACGTTTCACCCTAAAAAATCAACTTTTTTATCGAAAAAAATAAAATTTCTGCAAAACGCTTGACATATTTTAAAATCCTGTTAAAATAATACTTGTAGAAGCGATAAAATCGCTTTCATAAAATTTTCAAAAAATATAGAAAAAGGAGATTTCCAAATGGAAAACAAGGACATTGCAAAAGCCGTCATTGAAGCCTTAGGTGGACGTGAAAATGTCAACAGTGTTGCTCACTGTGCGACTCGTCTACGTGTGATGGTCAAAGACGAGCAAAAAATCGACAAAGAAGCTGTCGAAAACATTGAAAAAGTACAAGGTGCTTTCTTCAACTCAGGTCAGTACCAAATCATTTTTGGTACAGGGACTGTTAACCGTATCTATGATGAAGTAGTAGCGCTTGGTTTGCCAACCTCATCAAAAGATGAAATGAAAGCTGAAGCAGCAAAACAAGGAAATGCCTTCCAACGTGCGATTCGTACCTTTGGTGACGTCTTTGTGCCAATCATTCCAGCGATTGTTGCGACTGGTTTGTTTATGGGCTTCCGTGGCTTGCTTGGAGCTTTAGGGATTACGCTTCCTGAAGATTTGAATGTTTATTCTCAAATCTTGACAGACACAGCCTTCATCGTGCTTCCAGCTCTTGTCGTTTGGTCAACCTTCCGCGTATTTGGTGGAAACCAAACCATTGGTATCGTTCTTGGAATGATGCTCATCTCAGGCTCACTTCCAAATGCTTGGGCAGTAGCTTCAGGTGGCGATGTAACTCCAACAACCTTCTTTGGCTTTATTCCAGTCGTTGGTTTGCAAGGTTCAGTTCTTCCAGCCTTCATCATCGGTATTGTTGGTGCGAAGTTTGAGAAACTTGTTCGTAAGTATGTGCCAGAAGTGCTTGACCTCTTGGTAACGCCATTTGTGACACTCTTTGTCATGTCTATTCTTGGCTTGTTTGTGATTGGTCCAGTCTTCCACGTGGTTGAAAATTACATTCTTGCAGCAACAAATGCTCTTCTTGCTTTGCCATTTGGTCTTCCAGGTCTCTTGATTGGTGGAGTTCACCAAGTTATCGTGGTATCTGGTGTTCACCATATCTTCAACTTGTTGGAATCTCAATTGATTGCACAAACACATGCAAATCCATTTAACGCTATCATCACTGCAGCCATGACAGCACAAGGTGCTGCAACAGTGGCAGTTGGTGTGAAAACTAAAAATGCAAAATTGAAAGCTCTTGCTTTCCCAGCAGCTCTTGCAGCTTTCTTGGGAATTACAGAGCCGGCTATCTTTGGGGTTAACCTACGTTTCCGTAAACCATTCTTCCTTTCATTGATTGCAGGTGCTATCGGTGGTGCAGTAGCCTCTATCCTTGGTCTTGCAGGTACTGGATTTGGAATTACTATTATCCCAGGTACTCTTCTTTACTTGAACGGACAACTCCTTTCTTATATCTTGATGGTTGCCGTATCATTTGTAGCAGGATTCACACTTACATACATGTTTGGATTTGAAGATGAGGAGCCATCTCCTGTAAAAAAGTCTGAAGAAAAAGAAACTGCAAGCTTGGTTGAAGAAGCAACAACAGGTATTCTTGCAGATGAAATGATTCAAACACCAATTATTGGTGAAACAGTAGCACTTGAAAATGTGAATGATCCAGTCTTCTCAAGTGGTGCTATGGGGAAAGGGATTGCTGTAAAACCAACTGAAGGTGTTGTCTATGCACCAGCAGATGCAGAAGTGACTATCGCTTTCCAAACAGGTCATGCTTATGGTTTGAAAACAGCTAACGGTGCTGAAATCTTGATCCACGTCGGAATCGATACTGTTTCTATGAATGGTGAAGGATTTGATCAAAAAGTAGCACAAGGTGCTAAAGTCAAAGCTGGTGATGTGCTTGGAACTTTTGATTCTGCGAAAATCGCTGCAGCAGGTCTTGACGATACAACGATGGTTATTGTAACCAACACAGCAGACTATGCTTCTGTAACACCAGTTGCAAACGGCACTGTCGCTAAGGGTGATGCGATCATCGAAGTGAAAAAATAATAGATGAAAGAAGTGAGATGGGCTATGCCCACTCCTTTCTTTATTATAGTAGGATATGCCAGAAGGCTTGTAGCCTACTTCTCATCTATGCTATAATAGAAAAAAAGAACTAAAGAGGAAAATCATGACAAAATTATATGGAAGTTTAGAAGCTGGGGGGACAAAGTTTGTTTGTGCCGTTGGTGATGAAAATTTTGAATTGGTCGAGAAAACGCAATTTCCAACCACAACACCCTACGAAACCTTGGATAAGACGATTGAGTTTTTCTCACGTTTTGACAATTTAGCAGGGCTTGCGGTAGGTTCATTTGGACCGATTGATATTGATCCCAATTCTAAAACCTATGGTTATATTACAACAACGCCAAAGCCACATTGGTCGAATGTGGATATTGTAGGAGCTTTGCGTAAGGCTTTGAATGTGCCGATTTATTTTACAACAGATGTGAATAGCTCTGCTTATGGCGAAGTCATTGCAAGAAAGCGCAAAGGTTCTCGTGTGGAAAATCTGGTCTATTACACGATTGGAACAGGAATTGGAGCGGGTGCTATTCAGCGTGGTACATTTGTCGGTGGAGTTGGGCATCCAGAAATGGGGCATTATTATGTCGCTAAGCATCCAATGGATGTGGAAAAAGAGTTTAATGGTGTTTGTCCGTTCCACAACGGTTGTTTGGAAGGGCTAGCAGCAGGTCCTAGCTTAGAGGCCAGAACCGGTGTTCGTGGAGAAAATATTGAGTTAAATAGCTCTGTTTGGGATATTCAGGCCTATTATATTGCACAAGCTGCTATTCAGGCAACAGTGACTTTCCGTCCTGATGTGATTGTCTTTGGTGGAGGTGTCATGGCACAGGAGCACATGCTAAATCGTGTTCGTGAGAAATTTACATCTCTCTTAAAAGGCTATCTGCCAGTGCCAGATGTGCAAGAATATATCGTAACTCCAGCCGTTGCAGGAAATGGTTCTGCGACACTTGGAAACTTTGTCCTTGCTAAAGAAGTAGCAGACAAGGTAGTAGCTAAAAAATAGGGAAACTCTCGTGTGAAGGTCTGACTTTCATGCGAGTTTTCTCTAATGGAGAAAGGAGTTAGGATGATTCAAACCATTGTAAAAGATCCCTTCTTTTTGCAGCAAGTCTCAAGAGAAGCTGGATTAGAGGATTTGCCTTTAGCGAAGGATTTAATAGATACTTTAGAAGCCCATAAGGAAACTTGCTTAGGGCTAGCAGCCAATATGATTGGTGCTCAAAAACGAGCGATTATCATTCGTTTAGGGATGTTTCCCTTGGTCTTGTTTAATCCAGTTATCAAGGAGAAAAAGGGTGCTTATCTTTAGTAGGTACAAGAGCAACGACTCGCTATCAAGAAATCGTGGTTGCTTATTGCGACCTCAACTTTCAGAAGCAAGAAATCAAGCTGACAGACTTGCCAGCTCAGATCTGTCAGCATGAGTTGGACCATTTAGAAGGAATTTTAATCTGAAGATTTAGATGTGGAACCAAATCGTGATTTCGTAGTTTTTGCTATTTTTTAATCCTGTTGATGTATCACTGTTTTACAAAGCAGATAAAATGTAACGAGGTTAGGGAATATTCTCCCAACCTCATTTTTTATAATCATTTATTACGTCATTTATTCGTCTTGTTCCAACAGTCTGGGAGATCGTTGGTGGTTGGAAACAAGGATTATAACATAATCCTCAGATAACCTACGTTCTGCCTGCGACTCGCTTCCGCGTACTAAACCAGCATGGAATAAGGATATCTGAGAAATCGTTCTCATGAAAACTTTTTTCTTGACATATTTTCAGAAAATGATAGAATAGTTCCCATGATAACGAAATCAGAAGGGAAGAGAAGATGACAACAGATCCACTTCAAGAATTCAAGCGCTTGGCGCATAAAATGGGTTCAGCAGTTCATTCAGTGGCAAGAAACTCCGATATGGAATTGCTAGGCGGACCGCAAGGGCATGTTTTACACTATCTTGCTAAGCACCAAGATCAGGAAATTTTTATCAAGGATATTGAGCAACATCTCAAGATTTCTAAATCTGTGGCAAGTAATCTCATCAAACGGATGGAAAAGAATGGCTTTATCGTCGTTGAGCCGTCCAAAGTCGATAAGCGTAAGAAAATCGTTCGGATGTCAGATGATGCCAAGGAAAAAAGTCAGAAAATGAGTGATTTTTGGAGCGAATTGCGTAAGCAACTGCTGGTAGGAATTAGAGAGGAAGATCTGGCTGTTTTTTCAAAAGTGGTCCAAGAGCTTTACCAAAATCTGGAGCGAATTGAACAAAAGGAGAAAGAATGAATAAACTATTGAAACGGTTAACTAGCAAAGAGTGGTTGATGATTCTAACGAGCATTGCCTTTGTCTGTTTGACGGTTTGGCTGGAGTTAGAAGTGCCTAGCTACATGTCTGAAATCACGAAGCTCTTGCAATTACCAGATACGACTACCTCAGACCTCTGGTCGCCTGGTCTTAAAATGTTAGGCTTGTCATTAGCCAGCTTTGCGGCATCTGTCATGGTTGGTTTTATGGCATCGCGCCTAGCAGCTAGCTTTACGACTCGATTGCGCAAAGATATTTTCCACCGTGTCTTAGATTATTCAGATGCGGAAGTTAAACGCTTCAGTATCCCTAGTTTGTTGACGAGAACAACCAATGATTTGACTCAAATTCAGCTCCTGTTTACCATGGGCTTACAAGTAGCGACTCGTGGACCGATTATGGCAGTTTGGGCGCTTAGCAAGATTGTCGGCAAGTCTGATTATTGGCTCTGGGCGGTGATTGTAGCTGTCTTGATTAACCTTGTCATGATGATTTCACTTGTGACTTTAGCCTTTCCGAAACAAACATTGGTCCAAAAATTAACGGATAAATTAAATAGTGTAACTCGTGAGAGTTTGACAGGGATTCGTGTCGTACGTGCCTACAATGCGGAAGATTATCAAGATGATAAATTTGCCAGAGCAAATCAAGAATTAACAGGGATTAACCTCTTCGTCAGTCGGATGATGGCGCTGATGCAGCCTGTCATGATGACTATCTCAAGTGGTTTGAGCTTAGCTATTTATTGGATTGGGGCCTTTCTCATCAACGAGGCTGATTTGACTGATAAACTGCCTATTTTTAGTGATATGGTGGTCTTTATGTCCTATGCCATGCAGGTGGTTATGGGATTCATGATGATGAGTGCCTTGTTTATCATTTTGCCTCGTGTCTTGGTCTCAAGCAAGCGAATCAATGAAGTTTTAGATTTGACTTCTTCGATCACGTCACCTCGAGTGTCACAAGCAGAAAAAGAAAATGCACCTCAAATTGTCTTTGATGATGTGACCTTCCGTTATTCGGATACATCAGAAGCTGTCGTTGAACACATTCATTTTACCGCAAAAGCAGGAGATACAGTCGCTTTTATCGGCTCAACGGGTTCTGGTAAATCCACCTTGGTCAACTTGATTCCCCGTTTTTACGATGTGAGCGAGGGACAAATCTTGCTAGATGGTGTTGATGTGAGAGATTATAGCGAAGCGGATTTGCATGCCAAGGTCGGCTATATTCCGCAAAAAGCAGTTTTATTCTCAGGTGATATTCGTAGCAATATTGACTTTGGGGAAAGTAAGGAAAGTCCACTTACAGATGAAGCCATTTGGGAAGCCTTGGATTTGGCACAAGCGAAGAGTTTTGTCGAGGAAAAAGAAGACGGTTTGTCTTCTCACGTTGCCCAGTCTGGAAGCAACTTCTCAGGTGGTCAGCGTCAGCGCCTAGCGATTGCGCGTGCCCTTGCTCGTAAGCCTGAAATCCTGATTTTTGACGATTCCTTCTCAGCCCTTGATTATCGGACGGATCGTACTCTTCGGGAGGAACTTAGTAAGCGTACTGCTGGTATGACCAAGTTGATTGTTGCGCAGCGGATTTCAACCATTATGGATGCAGATCAAATCTTGGTTCTTGATAACGGAAAAGTGGTCGGTCAGGGAACTCATAAAGAATTACTAGCAAGCAATGAAGTCTATCAAGAAATTGCTTACTCACAATTATCGAAGGAGGAATTGGAAAATGGACAATAAAAAATCAACTTTATTTAGCCAGATGAAGCCCTATATCAAAGGTTTCCAAGTTCCTTTTGTCATTGCGGTGATTGGAGCCATTGTCTCAAGCATCATCACGGTGGTTGGTCCTGATAAACTCAGCGAGATTACAGACTTGATTACCCAGGGCTTGATGACAGGAATTGATACCGATAAGGTCTCTGAAATTGCTATGACCCTAGCCATCCTTTATGGAATTGGTGCGGTGGTCAACTATGCGCAAGCCTTTACGATTTCAACGATTGTGCAGCATTTTTCAAAACGCTTGCGGACAGCCATTGCAGAAAAGATTAACAAACTTCCTCTAGGCTATTTTGATAGCCATTCACAAGGCGATACGCTTTCTCGCGTGACCAATGATGTTGATACAGCTAGCCAATCCCTCAACCAAAGTTTAGGCACGGTTCTTTCATCTAGCATTCTCTTGGTTGCAGCGCTCATCATGATGTTTAAAACCAATGTGACCTTGTCCTTTGTGGCAATCGGCTCTGTCTTGTTCGGTTTTGTCTTTGTCGGCATTATCATGGGGCGTGCTAGAGGATTTTTCAAGAGCCAGCAGGCTAATCTGGCGAAGGTCAATGGCTATGTCGAAGAGATGTATTCTGGTCACCAAGTGGTGATGAGTTACCATGCAGGTCGTGAAGTAAAAGAGCAGTTTGGACAGCTCAATCAAGCGCTTTACGGTAGCATGTGGAAATCGCAGTTTATTTCTGGGATTATGATGCCCATGATGATGTTTATCGGAAACTTTGGCTATGTTATGGTGGTCGTGACAGGGGCTGCTTTGACCTTAAATGGGAATGCGACCATGGGAACCATTGTGGCTTTTATGGTCTATGTGCGTATCTTTTCACAACCCCTCTCTCAGATTGCACAGGGCTTGACCGTTTTGCAATCTGCTAGCGCAGCTATGGGGCGTGTCTTTGAGTTCTTGGGCGAAAAAGAAATGGAAGAAGATAGTGCTAAACCGCAGCAGTTATCTGCTGTCAAGGGAGATGTGAGTTTTGAACATGTATCCTTTGGGTATTCGCCTGATAAGACCATTATCCATGACTTCTCCGCAACAGCGAAGGCAGGGCAAAAGATTGCCATTGTAGGTCCTACTGGCGCAGGAAAGACAACCATTGTCAATCTCTTAATGAAATTCTATGAGATCAACCACGGACGGATTTTGATTGATGGTGTTGATACCAAGGCCATGAAACGTTCTGAGGTTCATGATGCCTTCAGTATGGTCTTGCAGGATACCTGGCTCTTTGAAGGAACGATTAAGGAAAATCTGATTTATAATCAGAAAAATATTTCAGATGAGGCGGTTATTCAGGCTGCCAAAGCCGTTGGAGTCCATCACTTTATCATGACCCTGCCAAAAGGCTATGATACCATGTTGGATGATACCGTGACCTTGTCTGTCGGGCAAAAGCAATTGCTGACCATTGCCCGTGCACTCTTGAAAGATTCACCGCTCCTCATTCTTGATGAGGCGACCAGCTCTGTCGATACACGGACGGAAGAACTGATTCAAAAAGCCATGGACAAGCTCATGGAAGGACGCACTTCCTTTGTCATTGCCCACCGCTTATCCACAATTCGTAACGCCGACCTCATTCTCGTCATGAAAGACGGCAATATCATCGAGCAGGGCAACCACGACGCTCTTATGAACCAAAACGGCTTCTACGCAAACTTGTATAATAGCCAGTTCGAAGAGTAAAACAGTCCAGTGGACTGGGCACTGCACCCCAATAATGAGACCTAAGAAAAACACTATTTTGAGACCTGTTTCCTATATTCTATAGGGGATAGGTCTTTTAATTTCCGTTGAATTCTCGTTTCATTATAAAATATGATGTAATTTTTGACAATATCTGTTATACTATCTTTAGTTAGGTTTCTCCAGTTATGGAGATAGAAGGTTTCAGACTTTAGGACGGAATGAAACCATTCAATACAGGCGTTATCTGCGGGTGTTCCTTTTCGGGACATGGAGCGGATAATGCCTTTTTCTGTGCATGTCTGATAATAAGCTTTAGAGGTATAGACTGAACCTTGGTCACTATGTAAGAGTGTTCCTTTCGGTAAATCCAACTGATTTAACGTATCTAAAACAAAGTCTGTGTCCTGACTATCTGAAATTGTATAAGCTACAATCTCTCGGTTATACAAATCCATAATGGACGAGAGATAAAGTTTACAGTTTCCGAAATAGAGATAGGTGATGTCTGTTACCAATCTTTGAAGGGGTTGTTTGGCTTGGAAGTCCCTACTGAGCTTATTTTCAGTGACATAGTAAGGTTTGCCAAGTTTTGGGACCTTCTTTGTTTTGACACGGCAAAGCCAACCATTTTGTTTCATGATACGATAAACCTTTTTGTGATTCACTGTCAAACCATATCTGCTTTTTAAAAGCCGTGTAATGGTTCGATAACCATAAATATAGCCATTTTCAAGGCATAATATCTCAATCTTCTCAGTGACATCATCCATCGTTTTTACCGTTGCTGGCTCAGATTTCCAGCGATAGTAGGTGGATCTTGCCACACCAAAACAAGCCAAAATCATCGGGATTGGATAGTCAGCTTTATAGTCTTCTACAAGCTTGATAAGGGCTATTTTATCGATTTCCTTATCAAGCTGCGATACTTTTTTAGCAGCTTTACCTCTAATCTTAATTGTTCAACCTCAGATAATTCTGTCATCCCTTTACCGTAAGTATATTGTTTTCCGACAGGTTGGTAGAAGCGGTGAAGTTCATTGTTTTGATACCATTTCCACCATGTGTAAATTTGACTATCATTCTTTATCCCTAGGGTTTCCATGATAACCTTGTTGGATTTACCTGCTTTTTTCATTTCGATACAAGCTAGTTTTATGTCTAGTGAATATGCTTTTTTGACCATAAGAAAACACTCCTAATTCTATTATAGTAGAATTCATGGAGTGTTTTTCTTTGGTCTCACTTTATGGGGGCAGGGCCATATTCGACTTCCTTTTGATGTTTATTCTTCATCGCCTTGACGTGGGCGTACGGTTACTTGACTCGTTGAAGTAGTTGTGTCTGCTTCTTTACTATCAGCTGATGTAGCGCTTGTCTTTGACTCTTCTGTTTTTTCAGTTGTTGAACTTGTTTTTGATTCTTCTGTTTTTTCAGATGAGCTAGAGGTCGATGAATTAGTGATTTCCTCTGAGCTACTTGCTTCAGCTTCTTGCGAGTAGCTAGAGTAGGATGTGTAGCCGTAATTATTGGCTTTTGCATTATTGAGAAATACATAAGAACCACTACGGTAAAGACCGGAAGGCATTTCCCAATCGGTGTTTCCACCTGCTGTTAGATAGCTCATCATAGCACGATAAACATCTGTTGCGACGCGTAATCCATTGTCCATTACTGGTGTAAGGCGGTTAGAGTAACCAGTCCACACAGCCATTGAATATTGTGGAGTGTAGCCGACAAAGGATTCATCAGGTGCTACGATAGCCGATAATCTGTAATCTTTAGTCAGTTTTGAGATTTCATCGTCAGAATAGTTGGATGTTCCTGTTTTTCCTGCTTGGAAAACACCTGGGATGCTAGCGCTTGTTCCTGTTCCAGAGTAGAGAACAGTTTTTAGCATATCTGTCATCATATAAGCAGTTGTTTCTTTCATCGCACGAGTTCCAGGATCGGCAAATTCTTTAGAAGTTCCATCACTAAAGACAATCTTGTGAACATACTGTGGCTTGTAGTAAGTACCACCATTTGCAAAGGCTGCATAGGCAGCAGCCATTTTCTCACTGCTTGCACCATATTTACGACTAGATTCCGTCGTATTACTTGAGATAGCGTTAGCATAGAGCATATCTGGGTAGTCAATTCCTAATTTGTTGAGGAATTTCAGAGATTTTTTAAGTCCGACTTCTTCCAGAGTTTTCACAGCTGGGACGTTCCTTGACTCTTGGATGGCATATTGAAGTGTGATGTTGCCAAAGTAGCGGTGATCCCAGTTATAGACTGGAGTAGAAGTGCCTGGGTAGTTATATGGACCGTCGTTTATATACGCAGCTGTTGAGCCATAGACTTCATGTTCTAAGGCTGGTGCGTAATCTGTGATTGGTTTCATGGTTGATCCAAAGTCACGGTTGGTTTCTACGGCTTGGTTTGTACCGAAAGAAACATTGGTTGATTGATTGCGGGCACCTAATTGAGCGATGACTTTTCCGTTTGTAACATCAATAACGGTTGATGCTACCTGCATTTCATCATCAGGATAAGCTACATAATCATAGCTATTGTAAATGTTCCAGAGATGTTCTTGTGCCTCACGATTGACGTTGGTATAGACTTCCATACCAGTCGTGAGGAGGTTGTAACCTGTTTCTTCTTCCACTTGGTTAATCACTTCTTTGAGGTAATTATCCATATAAGCTGGGTAAGATGTTGAGGTTTGTAGAGGCTGGAGACCGTCTGTTACAGGTGTGTTAATAGCCTGTTCGTATTGTTCTGCTGTAATATATTTGAGTTCATACATCTCAGACAAGACAAGGTTACGACGAGTTTGAGCCGCTTCTGGTTGGGTGTAAGGATCGTATTGGTTTGGAGCTTGGGGCATGCCGGCAAGAAGGGCTAGCTGCGGAAGACTAAGATCTTTGAGGTCTTTATTGTAGTAAGCCTGAGCGGCTGTTTGCATCCCGTAGTTTCCGTTTGACATATAGACCTTGTTGATGTAGTAGGTCAAGATCTCTTGCTTGGTTGCTTTACGCTCTAATTGCATGGCTAGCCATGCTTCTTGAGCTTTCCGAGAGATGGTCTGATCAGCTGTCGAAGTCGAGAAGTAGGTCAATTTAATCAACTGCTGGGTGAGGGTTGATCCCCCTTGTAAACCACCTTTTTTCAGGTTGTTAATGAGGGAGCCAAAAATCCGCACAGAATCTAATCCACGGTGATCAAAGAAACGATGGTCTTCAATCGCCACGACGGCATGAACAAGATCAGTCGGAATATCACCAGTTGCGATGTTTACTCGCTTTTCAGCGCCTAAATCGGCAATCAACTGATTGTCACTATCATAAATCTTACTGGATGTCGTGGCAACTAACTTGCTTTCCGATAAGGCAGGAGCCTTAAGCGAATAGTAGAAGAAGAGAAGTCCGCCAGCAACCACTCCAATCACAAATAAGCCTAGTAAGCCAGAAATGGCGAACTTCACAGCTGTGAGTATCGATTGTTTATTCATCATGTTTACCACCTAGTAAATGTTCTTTTATGACTTCAAGATAAGGAATGCTTGGAAAAGCGGCAAGGCTAATGGCATAGCCGTGTTCCTTGATGTAGCTTAGGGGCATGGATTTTCCTCCTTGGTCAATCTTGAAAAATGTTATCAAATAAGAAGCAGGCAAGAGATAGGTTTCTTTCAAACTTGAAAAATGGAGCAGAACGAAACAAATCCCTTTTTGAGATAAAACTTGCTCCATATGCTCGATTTGGTGCGCATGAAAATTTTTCATAGGCATGGAGTTTTTTTGTCTCGTCTCTTTTGCTTCAAAGTCAATGTAGTGTCCTTGATAAACTCCCGAATAGTCAGTCGTAGAGGCTTGACGAAAGTAAGCTTCGACAATCTTAGCCCGACTACGCTTAGGATAATCCACTCGAACGATCTGCACAGGTGTCGGCTTTTTGTGAATCACTGCAAGCCCTCTGCTCAGATAGTATTGATTGGTTTCGTTTATCATTTTTTCAAAAGACATCCCACGATTGGCAAAGTCAACGGTCTTTTTTGGGGAAGACACATGGCTTTTCTGAGGACGAATCTTGTGCGGATAGTTGACCATAGCACTCCTTATTGGTACAATAATATCACTCTATTATACCACAAAATAAAAAGAAAGGGCGAAATAAATGTCTAGTATCTTAATTAGTGGCTATCGTGCCTTTGATTTGGGCTTGTTTGACGAAAAAAGTCCGCAGGTGAAGATTATCAAAAAAGCAATCGAGAGGGATTTAAAGCGTTTTTTAGAAGAGGGAGTCAAATGGCTGATTTTTACAGGAAATCTAGGCTTTGAAGTCTGGTGCTTGGAGATTGCCAAAAACTTGCAGAAAGAGTATAAGTTTCAAATTGCGACTATTTTTACCTTTGAAAATCAAGGAGAAAATTGGAATGAAGACAATCAAGTAAAATTAGCCTTGTTTAAACAAGTGGATTTTGTCAAGTATGCTTATAAAAGATATGAAAATCCCAGTCAATTTCGCGAATACAACCAATTTTTGGTCAATAATACAGACGGTTGCTATCTTTTTTATGATGATGAACATGAAACAAATCTGAAATATTTATACGCCATGATGAAAGAACAAGCAGATTATTTTATCAAAAAATTAACTTTTGATGACCTAAATGACATTGCAGAAAATTTTTCCGAAATTTAAGAGTTTAACCTTGATTTTTGTTCTTGTTTTTTTATATAATGGAAGTATTGAACGAGAATGGAGAGAGAAATGGCAAGTATTATTTTCACAGCGAAGGATATTTTTGATCAAGACTTTAAAGTCGGAGTAAGAGGGTATAATAAGGTTGAAGTAGATGAGTTTTTAGATGATGTGATTAAGGACTACGAGACCTATGCTGCCTTGGTCAAGGAATTGCGTGAAGAAAATGCTCGCTTAAAAGCTGAATTGGCTGAAAAACCAAAAGCAGCGCCAAGTCCGATCGTTCCAACAGTTGATCCTCTTCAAGGAGGAACGACAAGTATGACGAACTTTGACATTTTGAAACGCTTGAATCGTTTGGAAAAAGAAGTCTTTGGCAAACAGATTTTAAATAGCGAATTTTAAAAAATAAAATAAAAAACGTGCAATTTTTGGATAATCGCGTGAGAGTATATCTCTCATGAGGAAAGTCCATGCTAGCACTGGCTGTGATGCCGGTAGTGTTTGTGCTAGGCGAAGACATAAGCCTAGGGACGAGAAATCGTTACGGCGATTGAACGGGCTAAGTCGAAAGATAGGCTCTAGTAAGTCTGAAAGTGCCACAGTGACGTAGTTTTTGTGGAAACGCAAAAAGTGGAACGCGGTAAACCCCTCAAGCTAGCAACCCAAACTTTGGTCGGGGCATGGAATGTGTGGAAGACGAACACAGCATTCTGACTGGAAACAGTAGACAGATGATTATCGAAGGAAGTGAGGACCTAGTCACTTCTGGAACAAAACATGGCTTATAGAAAATTGTGCATAGGTTGGGGGCTGGGACTTGTCTTAGCTTCCCTTTTTATGAAAAGAAGAAAGGGAGAGAAGGAAAAGTAAATTTTCTCCCTTTTATATATGAACGATTGAGGAAATAATGAAAGAAAGATTTGAAATGCTGGCGACAGCTGCAGCTGGTTTAGAGGCTGTCGTTGGACGGGAAATACGAGATCTAGGAATTGACTGTCAAGTCGAAAATGGGCGCGTTCGCTTTTTTGGAAGTGTCAAAGAGATGATTCTGACAAATTTGTGGCTACGAGCAGCTGATCGAATTAAGATCGTAGTGGGAACTTTTCCAGCTAAAACCTTTGAAGAGCTCTTTCAGGGCGTTTTTGCCCTTGATTGGGAAGAATATCTACCACTAGGGGCTCGTTTTCCGATTGCTAAGGCAAAATGTGTCCGTTCAAAACTCCATAATGAACCAAGTGTGCAGGCTATTTCTAAAAAAGCAGTCGTTAAAAAACTGCAAAAGTATTATGCACGCCCAGAAGGTATTCCTTTGATGGAAAATGGTCCAGAATTTAAGATTGAAGTTTCCATCTTAAAAGATGTTGCGACCGTTATGATTGATACGACGGGAACGAGTCTTTTTAAGCGTGGTTATCGGACAGAAAAAGGAGGAGCACCGATTAAGGAGAATATGGCTGCGGCGATTCTTCTTTTGTCTAATTGGTATCCTGATAAGCCCTTGATGGATCCGACTTGTGGATCGGGGACCTTCTGTATTGAGGCTGCGATGATTGGCTTGAACCAAGCGCCAGGGCTGTCTCGAGAATTTTCGTTTGAAGGATGGCCTTGGGTGGATAGAGGACTTCTGTCATCTCTGAGAGCTGAGGCAAAAGCTAGCAAGAAAAGTGATGTAGTCTTAGATATTTCTGGTGCAGATATTGATGCACGTATGGTTGAGATTGCTAGAGCCAATGCACGCGCCGCTGGTGTGGAGGATTTTGTATCCTTTAAGCAAATGCGCTTGCAGGATTGGAAAACAGACAAAATCAATGGGGTCGTGATTTCAAATCCACCGTACGGAGAGCGTCTCTTGGATGATGAAGGCGTGACAAAACTCTATCAAGAAATGGGACAAACCTTTGCCCCTCTAAAAACATGGAGCAAGTTTGTGTTAACGAGCGACGAATTATTTGAAGAAAAGTATGGGCAAAAAGCAGATAAAAAACGTAAACTCTATAATGGAACGCTAAAAGTTGATTTGTATCAATACTTTGGGGAGCGCGTGAAGCGTCAAGACGTAAAAGAGAAAGGATAAGGAAAATGGACGAAAAAGATTTGAAAAAACAAACGGATTCTACGTTGGATTTTGAAAAAGCCAAAGAGATGACAGTTGGACAAGCCATGCGTAAAAATGAAGAGTTTGAAGCAGGGGTGAATCCTACGGACAATGTGTTGGACAAGTATATCAAACAACACGTTGATGAAATTGCAGCTGGAAAATTTGATACCAAGGTTGTTCCGACTGTGCCTGTCAAGGAAGTTGTGGAAACAACAGCGATTTCAGATATGATCCAAACGGTTCGTGAGGAAGTAGCCTCACCAACTCCAGTCATGGATGATTTGGAAGATGACGAGGATGATGAAGTAGCAGTATTGCCTTTCTACAAGCAAAAGAAAGTGATTTATTCAGCAGTAGGAGTGCTACTCGTTGCCTTAATCGGTGGGACTGGTTATTTAGCCTTGAATAAAACGCAAGCTAAGCCAGCTGCTACTACGTCAAGCACCTCATCGTCGAAAGCTCAAGTGTCGTCATCAAGTGAAGAAAAGACAGCTTTGAAAGAGTTTAACGACCTATATGATTCATTCTTTACAGATGCTAATAAATTGGCTTTGAAAAATAGCAGTTTTGGTAATTTGGACCAATTAAAGGCAGCTGTGGAAAAATTGAAAGATACACCTGAGTACACGGCGGCAAAAGCAAAATATGACAGTTTAGTCAAACAAATTTCTGTTGTTCAGGCTGTTAATTCTCAGTTTGAGTCCGCAGCAATTACAGACGGTGTTTTAGATACCAATGCTAAAGCCAAGAGTGATGCTCAATTTAAAGACGAAGATACTGGTAATGCGGATTTGGACAAGGTGATTAAATCAGCGATTAGCCTTGGACGTAGTCAGCAAGTGGCTACTCCAGCACCGCAGACAGAGACAGTAGCGCCTGAAGCAGCGGCGCAAGCTTCTCCGGCTCCAGCTCCTGCACCAGCAACACAAACAGAAGTCGTTCAAAGTCAAGTGCAAGTGGCAGGTGTTCCAGTCAGTCCAATAGCACCTGTTGCCAATATGCAACGTAATCTCAGTCGTGTGCCGTACAACCAAGCGGCGATTGATGATGTCACAAACCCTGCTTGGGTCTTTAATCCAGGAGTTTTAGAGAAGATTTTACAAACGTCGCGTGAGCGTGGCTATATCACAGGAGATAACTATATCATCGAGCGTGTGAATATTGTGAATGGCAATGGTTATTATAATCTTTTCAAACCAGATGGAACTTATCTATTTAGTATTAACTGTAAGACAGGCTATTTTGTTGGAAATGCCAAAGGAAATGCAGATGCATTGGATTACTAATCAAAAAAGGCTAGAAACTTAGTTTCAGCCTTTTTTTGTGTATTCTGAGCAAAATTCTTGCAAATTGTTCTCACAAGAACTAAAATAGTTCTCATGAGAATTAAAAAGATGGGAGAGAGTTATGGGGGACGGTTGAGATAGTGGTGAAATTAAGGATGAATGGTATAGTCATTTAATTTTAATTTATGACGTCGTTAACTCGTCTTGCCTAACCTCAGTTATGTCTGCGACTCGTTGCCTCGTACTAAATAAAAACTAAACAACTATATCAAAAAATTATGATGAATTAGAAATGAGGATATATGTTTTTAGCGATTGAAGAAATGCGCCAGAACAAGCTCCGTTATGGTTTGGTCTTGGGCTTATTGGTATTGATTGCCTACTTGGTCTTTTTCTTGACAGGTTTGGCTTATGGCTTGATGCAGCAGAATCGAACTGCGGTAGATAAATGGCAGGCAGATTATGTCTTGCTCTCATCTGAGGCTAATAAATTGATCAGCGCTTCGCATCTGGATATGAAACTGGCAGATGATGTAAGAGCGGATGAAAAGGCTCTTCTCAAGCAGCAGGCAGGTGCAGCCTGGGTCAAGGAGGAAGCAACTTCTGATGACAAGGAAAAAATCAGCGTATTTGCGGTTGAAAAAGGTTCTTTCTTAGAGCCAAATATTGTCGAAGGGCGTTCATTTGAAAAAGAGCATGAAGTAGTCATTGATAAAACCCTTGGAGAAAAAGAAGGCTTTGAAATCGGAGAAACGGTTCATCTATCGGTCTTTGATGAGCCTGTGACTATTGTCGGTTATACAGAAAATGCAGCCTTTAGTGTGGCACCTGCTGTCTATATGGATTTTAAGGACTTGGATACGACCACCAAGATTCCTGGCCAGGACGATGTGACCTCCATCAGCGCTGTCATTGTTCGTGGTGATGTGACAAGCTATCCTGAGGATGATATGGAAAAATTAGCCGTGGCGGATTTCATTGAGCATTTGCCAGGCTACCAAGCACAAAACCTGACCTTTGCCTTTATGATTGGCTTTTTGGTGGTCATTGCAGCCATTGTGATTGCCATTTTCATCTATGTCTTGACTACGCAGAAGGCACCGATTTTTGGCTTGATGAAGATTCAGGGCTTGTCAAATGGCTTTATTTCAGCTAGTGTTGTGGCACAGACCTTCTTGCTTTCAAGCATCGGCACCCTCCTAGGTTTGTCGCTTACCTACCTGTCTTCTATTGCCCTTCCAAGCGCCGTTCCTTTTGAGAACAACTGGTTCTTCTATGGAGCTGTCAGCCTTGCCTTGGTCTTCTTTGCCCTAATCGGTGCGAGCTTCTCTGTTCGTTCAATCTTCAAAGTCGACCCATTGCAGAATTTGTCCTAGGAGGAAGAAATGAGCACTTTAGTATTTGAAAATATCAGTAAACAGTTTAAGGACGGAGAGGCGACCATTACCGCCCTCAAGCCAACCAATTTCAGTGTTGAAGCAGGCGAATTTGTAGCCATTATCGGCCCGTCTGGCTCTGGGAAAAGTACCTTTTTGACCTTGGCAGGGGGCTTGCAAACCCCATCTGCTGGACGGATTACGATTAACCAAGCGGATTATTCCAACCTGCCTGAAAAGAAACGAGCCCAGCTTCGTTACAAGGACATTGGCTTTATCCTCCAATCTTCTAATCTTATCCCTTTCCTAACGGTGGAAAAGCAATTGGAATTGGTCGATCGTGTTAACAAATCTTCCAATAAGGAAAAGCGAGAAGAGCTGTTAGCAGAGCTTGATGTGGCGCATTTGAAGACCAAGTTTCCAAAGGATTTATCTGGAGGAGAGCGCCAGCGAGTGGCGATTGCCCGTGCCTTATACAATGACCCAGCTCTTATTCTAGCTGATGAGCCGACAGCGAGCCTTGATACCGACCGAGCCTTTGAAGTCGTCGCTCTTCTTGCCAAAGAAAGTAAGGAACGCAACAAGGCTATTATCATGGTGACCCATGACCACCGCATGATTGAGCAGTGCGACAAGGTCTATGAAATGAAAGATGGCGTCTTGACACAGGTTCGATAAGAGAAAAAATCGAGGTTAGGAGAAAAATTCCTAGCCTCGTTTCTTTTATAGATATGTGATTGTCTATTCTGTGAAATATAGGTAAATCAATATTTACAAGTCATGTTGATATGTAAGAAGTAGCAGTAAAAGAATCCAGTAGATGATGTTAAATCGAACTTAGAAATAAAGGAATGAGGAAAATTGATTTCTATGAAATCACGATTTTATCCCACTCCTTCAAGTTTTTAGATGACGTTGCGATTGAAAGGATCATCTGAAATCCCTTGTTCTAAAATCAATTTAGCCCATTCTTTGGCAGAAAAAAGGCTGTGATCTTTGTAGTTTCCACAAGATTCAATCGTAGTCCCTGGCACATCTTCCCAAGTGGTAGCTGTCGCGATTTCTGAAAGCGAATCTTTGATGACTTGGGCGATTTCTGTTGATGTGTGTTGTCCCCACATAATCATGTGAAATCCTGTACGGCAACCAAATGGCGAGCAATCGATCATACCATCAATGCGGGTCCGAATCAATTTAGCGAGTAAATGCTCAATGGTATGAAGCCCTGCTGTCGGGATAGAATCTTCATTTGGCTGCACCAAGCGAATATCAAAATTGGAAATAATATCGCCTTTTGGTCCAGTTTCTTCACCAATCAAGCGAACATAGGGAGCTTTTACGATCGTGTGATCCAACTCAAAACTTTCAACAATAACTTCTTTAGTCATAGCAGTCTCCTTTGTCTTTCTAAGGGAATTATAGCATATTTTTTGAAAAGTTGCAGAAATAAGAAATGGATGGGTCAAGGATGGTAGCGATAACATTTTAAAAATTTGATTTGTGAATTTTTCGTTTTTATGATAAAATAGTTAAGGATTTTTAAATTCATATAACATTTAATGAGGTGAAAGCATGGAAATGATTTTTGCAGTTGTTTTCGCCATCATCATTGGTTTAGCCATTGGATATATCAGTATTGCAGCGAGGATGAAATCCCTCAAAGAAGCTGCAGAACTGACTCTTTTAAATGCTGAACAAGAGGCAACTAATTTACGAGGACAAGCAGAACGTGAGGCGGATTTGATTTTGAAAGAAGTCCGTCATGAGAGTAAGTCCCTTAAAAAAGAAGCACTACTCGAGGCAAAAGAAGAAGCCAGAAAATATCGAGAGGAAGTTGATGCAGAATTTAAGTCTGAACGTCAAGAGTTAAAACAGTTGGAGAGCCGTTTGACAGAACGCGCGACCAGTCTTGACCGTAAAGATGACAATTTAACCAACAAAGAAAAAACACTCGATCAGAGAGAACAAAGTATCTCTGACAAGGCAAAGAACCTTGATGAACGCGAAGATAAACTGTCTGAGCTCGAAGAGCAAAAAACAGCAGAGCTAGAGCGTGTAGCAGCCCTCTCTCAACAAGAGGCCAAGGACATTATTCTGACGCAAACACAAGAAAAGCTGACCAAAGAAATTGCCACACGGATTCGTGAAGCAGAGCAAGAGGTCAAAGAGCGTTCGGATAAGCTTGCAAAGGACATCTTAGTTCAAGCTATGCAGCGAATTGCTGGGGATTATGTGGCAGAGCAGACCAATTCAACGGTGCATTTGCCAGATGATAGCATGAAAGGACGGATTATCGGTCGTGAAGGTCGTAATATCCGTACCTTTGAAAGTTTGACAGGGATTGATGTCATCATTGATGATACGCCAGAAGTGGTGACCTTGTCTGGTTTTGATCCTGTTCGCCGTGAGATTGCGCGGATGACTATGGAGACCTTGTTGAAGGATGGACGGATTCACCCTGCTCGTATCGAAGAGTTGGTAGAGAAAAATCGTCTTGAGATTGATAATCGTATCCGTGAGTATGGTGAGGCAGCAGCCTATGAAATTGGGGCGCCAAATCTTCATCCAGACCTCATGAAGATTATGGGACGCTTGCAGTTCCGTACCTCTTATGGGCAAAATGTTCTCCGTCATTCGATTGAGGTGGCAAAACTCTCTGGTATTATCGCAGGAGAGCTAGGGGAAAATGTGAGTCTTGCTAAGCGAGCTGGTTTCCTTCATGATATTGGAAAAGCCATTGACCGTGAAGTCGAAGGTAGCCACGTTGAGATTGGGACAGAATTGGCTCGTAAGTACAAGGAACATCCGGTAGTGGTGAATACCATTGCTAGCCACCATGGTGATGTCGAGCCAGACAGTGTCATTGCGGTGATTGTCGCTGCTGCAGATGCACTTAGTGCCGCTCGTCCTGGAGCGCGTAGCGAATCCCTTGAAAGCTATATCAAACGTCTCCATGACTTGGAAGAAATAGCCAATAGTTTTGAAGGTGTCAAGACTAGCTTTGCCCTTCAAGCAGGTCGTGAAATTCGGATTATGGTGAACCCAGGTCAGATTAAGGATGATAAGATTACCATTTTAGCCCACAACGTTCGGGAGAAAATTGAAAATAATCTGGACTATCCAGGAAATATCAAAGTCACTGTTATTCGCGAAATGCGGGCAGTAGACTATGCGAAATAATAGAAAGAGAGGTTGAGACTTGGTTCTTGACCTCCTTTTTATACTTAGAACCTGTATTCACAGCTCAGCAACTCTACTCAAGGCTTATTTTTCGCTATTCAGCTTTGCTTTTTTTCGAAATACAGTCAGTATAGTCATTTAGTTTTAATTTATTACATTGTTAACTCGTCTTGCTCTAACAGTCTGGGAGACTGTTGGAGGTTGGAAATAAGGATTATGTCATAATCCTCAGTAGTCCCAGTTATGTCTGCGACTCGTTGTCTCGTACTAAATCAAAACTAAACAACTATATTCCTTCAAAAAAACGCCTTGATTATCGTAAAATAAGCTCCCGATTAGAAGACTTCGATTATGAATACAGGTTCTTAAAGACGATTGTGTAGGGGTCTTATCTAGCTTATACAATCAACTTTTGATGAAATGAGGATTTCTATCTCCTATCCTTTCTTTTCTTGATTCCTCAAAGAAAAAAGAGTTGAAAAGTAGGCATTTTTTTGATAGACTAGAGGGAAAGATTGTGAAGGAGATATAATGGCAGAACGTGGTTTGTTAATCGTCTTTTCAGGCCCTTCAGGGGTTGGAAAAGGAACGGTTCGACGTGAGATTTTTGAAAGTTCCAAAAATCAATTTCAATATTCTGTATCTATGACAACACGTCCTAAGCGTCCTGGTGAAGTGGATGGAGTGGATTATTTCTTTAGGACGCGTGAAGAGTTTGAAGAGTTGATTCGCCAAGGGCAGATGTTAGAGTATGCAGAGTATGTGGGGAACTATTATGGAACTCCCTTGACCTATGTCAATGAAACGCTCGACAAAGGGATTGATGTCTTTCTTGAGATTGAGGTTCAAGGAGCGCTTCAAGTGAAGAAACGTGTTCCAGATGCCGTTTTTATCTTTTTAACACCGCCTGACTTGGAAGAATTGCAAGATCGTTTGGTGGGACGTGGGACAGATAGTCCAGAAGTCATCGCCGAGCGGATTGAAAAAGCTAAAGAAGAAATCGCTCTGATGCGTGAATATGATTATGCGATTGTCAATGACCAAGTACCGTTAGCGGCTGAGCGCGTCAAACGAGTGATTGAAGCTGAGCATTTCCGAGTTGATCGGGTGATTGGTCATTACCAAGATATGCTAAAAGACATAAAAAATTAGAAATTAGGTAAGAGATATGATGTTAAAACCATCCATTGACACTTTGTTAGATAAGGTGCCATCCAAGTATTCATTGGTAATTTTAGAAGCCAAGCGTGCGCATGAATTGGAAGCAGGAGCAAAGCCGACTCAAGAATTCAAATCCATCAAATCAACCTTGCGTGCTTTGGAAGAGATTGAATCAGGCAATGTCGTGATTCATCCAGATCCAGAAGCTAAGCGTGAGGCTGTCCGTCGTCGTGCGGAAGAAGAGCGCCGTCGTAAAGAAGAAGAAGAGCGCAAGATCAAAGAGCAAATTGCGAAAGAAAAAGAAGAAGGCGAGAAAATCTAAGGCTCGCTTTCTCCAAAGAGAAACATCAGAAGGAGTGAGGGGGAACAAAAATGACGGATGTTTGCGTTCTTTCCGCTCTTTTATTGTCTTTTTATTAGATGAGAGGAGGTGAAGAAATGCGAGTTGCAAAGGTGATTGTGGATGTGTCCTTGATGCAAACGGACAAGCCTTATAGTTATCAGATTCCAGCTGAATGGCAGGAGTTGCTTCAAGTGGGCATGAGAGTTCATGTGCCATTTGGAAGAGCGAATCGCTTGATTCAAGGGATTGTGGTCGATTTTGCTGAGGAAGAGGAAGAAGACCTAAAGGTGATTGCGGAGGTACTAGATTTTTCTCCAGTGCTGAATAGAGAGCAATTATGGTTGGCAGATGAGTTGAGAAAGACGGTTTTCTCTTACAAGATTACTTTGTTAAAGGCGATGTTGCCGAGTTTTTTGAATTCTAGTTATGATAAGATTTTGTATCAAACAGAGACACTTCCAAAAGAAATAGCAGAGGAGATTTTCCAAGGTCAAGAAAGCATTCGCTTTTCTTCCCTTGATGTGGCTCTACAAGCGCGCGTGATGAGGCTAGTACGTCAAGGTTTGATTCACATGGAGTATCAGGCTTTGGATCACAAGCACATTAAGACTGAAAAATGGTACCAAGTCGATAGAGAGCGTTTAGTTGCAGCTGTATTTTCGAATCGTGCTAAGAAGCGTCAAGAATTGCAAGACTATCTCTTGGAGCATGGACAAGACGGTATTTTAGCTGAACTTAGAAAAGCCTTTTCTCGAGAGGTGGTGAATCACTTTATCACAGAAGGTTTTCTAAGAGTTGTAGAAAAAGAAGTCGAGCGTTCTAGCGTTTATTTTGAAGATGTTGAAAAGACCAGTCCTCTTATCCTAAATGACGAGCAGAAAGCGGTGGTGACAAGCGTTGTGGATCAGATTGGAAAAGACAGTAAGCCTTTTTTGTTAGAAGGGATTACAGGAAGTGGGAAAACGGAAGTCTATCTTCAAATCATCGAAGAGGCTCTAAAACGTGGCAAGACAGCGATTGTTCTTGTTCCAGAGATTTCTTTGACACCCCAAATGACCAATCGCTTTATCGGACGTTTCGGAAAAAAAGTAGCGATTTTGCACTCAGCTCTCTCTAGTGGTGAGAAATACGATGAGTGGCGGAAGGTCGAAAAGGGAGCTGCCCAGGTTGTAGTTGGTGCTCGCTCAGCTATTTTTGCTCCGCTAAAAGATATTGGAGCCATTATCATTGATGAGGAGCATGAGGCGACCTATAAGCAGGATGCGAATCCACGCTATCATGCTAGAGATGTCGCGATTTTGCGGGCGCAGTACAATCAAGCAGTATTGGTCTTAGGCTCTGCAACGCCGAGTTTGGAAAGTAGAGCGCGAGCAGGAAAAGGAGTTTATCATTTTTTGCAGTTGACCAAGCGAGCGAATCCGATGGCGCGTGTGCCAGCTGTGGAAGTGGTGGATTTCAGAGATTATATCGGTCAGCAAGAGGCGAGTAATTTCACGCCAGCCTTGGTTTCTGCGATTGCTGAGCGTTTAGAAAAAAAGGAGCAGGTGGTGCTCATGCTCAATCGCCGTGGCTATTCATCCTTTGTCATGTGTCGGGAATGTGGGGTTGTGGATGAGTGTCCAAACTGCGATATTTCTTTGACCCTTCACATGGACACCAAGACCATGAATTGTCATTATTGCGGCTTTTTTAAGGAGATTCCCAAAGAATGTCCAAATTGTGCCAGTCCTAGCATTCGTTACTATGGGACAGGGACTCAAAAGGCTTATGATGAGCTTCTTGAGCTGTTCCCAGAGGCTAAAATCTTGCGGATGGATGTGGATACGACCCGCAAAAAAGGCAGTCATGAAGCGATTTTAGAGGCTTTTGGAAATGGGGAAGCAGATATTTTACTGGGGACTCAGATGATCGCAAAAGGTTTGGATTTTCCCAATGTCACCTTAGTGGGGGTCTTAAATGCGGATACAGCTTTAAATTTACCTGATTTTCGCTCTTCAGAGCGTACATTTCAGCTACTAACACAGGTCGCTGGTCGGGCAGGTCGGGCTGAAAAAGAGGGACAGGTCTTGATTCAGACCTACAATCCGCAGCATTATGCCATCTCTTTTGCTAAAAAGCAGGATTATGAAGGCTTTTATGCTTATGAGATGGGGATTCGACGAAATCTTGGCTATCCACCTTACTATTATACGGTCGGCATTACACTTTCTCATAAGAGTGAGGAAGAGGTGGTGAACAAAGCCTATCAGGTCATGGATATTTTACGAAGTGGCTTGTCTGAGAAGATTCAGATTTTAGGTCCGACACCAAAGCCCATTGCAAGGACGCGTAATCTCTATCATTACCAGATTATTGTCAAGTATCGGTTTGAGGATGACTTAGCTACAACCTTGAATCAGGTGTTGGATTTTGGGCAGGAAAAGGGACAGAAAGACTTGCGTTTGATGATTGACCAAGAACCTCAAAGTTTTATGTAAGAAAGGAAAGAGAACGATGACAAAATTGATTTTTATGGGAACGCCTGATTTTTCAGCGACGGTTTTGAAAGGCTTGTTAGCTGATGACCGATATGAGATGTTAGCAGTCGTTACCCAGCCAGACCGTGCGGTGGGTAGAAAAAAAGAAATCCGAATGACGCCAGTCAAAGAAGTAGCCTTGGCGCATGACTTACCTGTTTACCAGCCAGAAAAATTATCCGGCAGTAGCGAATTAGAAGAATTGATGACGCTTAGTGCAGACGGGATTGTCACGGCAGCATTTGGTCAGTTTCTACCAACCAAGCTGTTAAACAGCGTGTCCTTTGCAGTCAATGTCCATGCGTCGCTTCTTCCCAAATACCGCGGTGGAGCACCGATTCACTACGCTCTTATCAATGGAGATAGCGAAGCTGGCGTGACTTTGATGGAAATGGTCAAGGAAATGGACGCGGGCGATATGATTGCAAAAGCTGCTATTGCGATTACAGACGAGGACAATGTCGGCACCTTGTTTGAGAAATTGGCAGTTGTGGGACGTGATTTATTGCTGGAAAATCTCCCTGCCTATATCGCTGGAGAGTTGAAACCAGAAGCGCAAGACCCAAGTCAAGTGACCTTCTCGCCTAATATCAGCCCTGAAGAAGAGCGGCTTGATTGGGCGAAGACCAATCGTCAGGTCTTTAACCAAATTCGTGGCATGTATCCGTGGCCAGTAGCTCATACTCTTTTGAATGGTGAGCGCTTTAAGATTTATGAAGCGAATCTTGCTGAGGGCTCAGGACAACCAGGGGAAATTATTGCGCTTGGCAAGAAAGAATTGCTCATCGCAACAGGTGAAGGCGCAATAGCTCTGAAAACTGTTCAGCCAGCAGGCAAGCCGAAAATGGGGATTGCTGACTTCTTAAATGGATTTGGCCGCAAATTAGCAGTAGGAGATCGCTTTGGTGAGTAAGAAAGAAACAGCGCGTGGTCTGGCTTTAAAGGTCTTAGGACAAGTCTTTGATGAGGAGGCTTATGCTAACCTTGCCCTCAATCAAGCTCTTAAAACCTCTTCCCTATCAGAAAAAGACAAGGGGCTTGTGACCGAGCTGGTCTATGGCACAGTCATGCGGAAAATCACGCTTGAGTGGTATCTAGCACATGTGATTGAAGACCGAGATAAGTTGGATACTTGGGTTTACCATTTGCTCATGATGAGCCTTTATCAGCTGTTATATTTAGATAAAATCCCCAACCATGCCATTGTCAATGAAGCGGTTGAATTGGCTAAGAAAAGCCGAGGGACGGATAAATTTGTCAATGCTATTTTAAGAAAATTGGTGGATCATGAACTGCCGGATATTTCCGCCATCAAACGAAAAAACAAACGCTTGTCCATTCAGTATTCTCTGCCTGTCTGGCTGGTGAAAAAGCTGATGGACGAATACGGAGAAGAGCGAGCAATCAAGATTTTTGAGAGTTTGCTCATCCGCAATAAAGCCAGTGTACGTGTGACTAATCCTCAGGATGTGGAAATCATAAAAGAGGCGACAGGGGCAGAGCGCTCTCTCTTGTCAGATGTCGGTTTGGTCAAGTCGCATGGTCATTTTGCAGGAACAGAATTTTTCAAAGACGGTCGGATTACCATCCAAGATGAGAGTAGCCAGTTGGTGGCACCAACCCTCAACCTTGAAGGGGATGAAGCAGTTCTTGACGCCTGCGCAGCTCCAGGTGGAAAGACCGCTCATATAGCTAGTTACTTGACGACAGGCTTGGTCACGGCTCTTGATTTGTACGACCATAAATTAGCCTTGATTGAGGAGAATGCTACGCGTCTCGGTGTGGCAGATAAAGTCGTCACTAAAAAGCTGGATGCGAGACAAGTCTTTGAAACGTTTGGAAAAGATGCCTTTGACAAGATTTTAGTCGATGCACCTTGCTCAGGAATCGGTCTCTTGCGTCGTAAGCCAGACATCAAGTACAATAAAGAAACAGCTGATTTTACCTCTTTACAAGAAATTCAGCTGTCGATATTAAACAATGTTTGTCAAAGTGTGAGAAAAGGTGGTATAATAACGTATAGTACCTGTACGATTGTATCAGAAGAAAATAGTCAAGTAGTCAAACGTTTTTTGGCAGAACATCCTAATTTTGAGCAGGTTACTTTACAGCATAAACGACAGGATATTGTAAAAGATGGTTGTATCCTCATTACTCCAGAACTCTATGGAAGTGATGGTTTCTTTATCAGCCAATTCAAACGAATCGTCTAATAGGAGGACAGAAACAGTATGGAAATTTCATTGCTAACAGATGTTGGACAGAAACGAACGAATAACCAAGATTATACCAACCAATTTGTCAATCGTGCAGGCATGAGCATGATTATCTTGGCAGATGGGATGGGCGGTCATCGCGCGGGAAATATTGCCAGTGAAATGGCAGTGACAGACCTTGGTGCAGCATGGGTTGACACCAAGATTTCTACGATTAACGAAGTCCGTGAATGGTTTGCCCTTCACATCGAAGAAGAAAATCAAAAAATTCACCAATTTGGTCAAGATGAAGCGTATAAAGGCATGGGAACAACCCTTGAAGCTTTAGCGCTTATCGGCAATCAAGCAATTTATGCTCATATCGGAGACTCTAGGATTGGCTTGATTCGTGGTGAAAACTATACGCAGTTAACGAGTGACCATTCCTTGGTCAATGCCCTTTTAAAAGCAGGACAGTTAACAAAAGAAGAAGCAGAACGTCATCCACAACGCAACATCATCACCCAATCGATCGGACAAAAAGATGAAGTTGAGCCAGATATAGGTATGGTAACCTTGGAAGAAAATGACTACCTTGTGCTAAACAGTGACGGTCTTTCCAACATGATTTCAGATAGCGAGATTTATGATATTGTCACAAGTGACATTACCCTAGCTGAAAAAGCAGAAACCTTGATTCGTTTTGCTAATAATGCAGGTGGATTAGATAATATCACAGTTGCGCTTGTGCATGTAACCGAGGAGGACTTGGCATGATTCAAGTCGGCAAAATTTTTGCTGGACGGTATCGAATCATCAAGCAAATTGGTCGTGGCGGGATGGCAGATGTCTATCTAGCTAAAGACCTGATTTTAGATGGGGAAGAGGTCGCGGTAAAGGTTTTAAGGACCAATTACCAGACCGATCCAGTCGCGGTGACACGGTTTCAGAGAGAAGCTCGTGCCATGGCAGATTTGGATCACCCGCATATCGTTCGGATAACGGACATTGGAGAAGAAGACGGGCAACAGTACCTTGCAATGGAATATGTGGAAGGACTGGATTTGAAACGCCATATCAAAGAGCGGGGTCACTTGTCCAATGAAGAAGCGGTTCGGATTATGGGACAGATTCTGTTAGCCATGCGTTTGGCTCATACCAGAGGGATTGTCCACAGAGATTTAAAACCGCAAAATGTCTTATTAACACGAGATGGCAATGCCAAGGTAACAGACTTTGGGATTGCGGTAGCCTTTGCGGAAACTAGCCTGACCCAGACAAATTCCATGCTGGGTTCGGTGCATTATTTGTCGCCTGAGCAGGCGCGTGGTTCTAAGGCAACGGTGCAAAGTGACATCTATGCCATGGGGATTATCTTCTATGAGATGTTGACAGGGCACATTCCTTATGATGGGGATAGTGCTGTAACGATTGCTTTGCAGCATTTCCAAAAGCCTTTGCCATCGATTATCAGTGAAAATCCTCGTGTTCCACAAGCCTTGGAAAATGTCGTGATTAAGGCAACGGCTAAAAAGTTGACTGACCGTTATCAGTCGGTTGCTGAGATGTATGTGGATTTATCGAGTAGTCTTTCCTATGACCGTCGCAATGAACCAAAGTTAATTTTTGATGATGCTACCAAGGCAGATACGAAGACCTTGCCCAAAGTGCCACAAGTTCCTGTTCAAGAGGTGGTCAAGAAAAAAGCTCCTGTTGAGTCAAATAGTAAGAAAAAAGGGAAAACTCCCCCAGCTCCTGTTGTGAAACCTAAGAAGAAACGCAGAATGCGGACACGCTATAAGGTATTGCTCTTTGCAGTGCTCTTAGTTGTCGCAGCGCTAGGAGCTTTGATTTGGCTGAGTCCATCTAGTACGACAGTGCCAGATGTCAGTGGGAAAACTGTTGCACAGGCTCGCTCAGACATTGAAGAGGCTGGCTTGAAAGTCGGTAGAGAAAAAATAGAAAAGCATGAAGATGTTGCTACTGGTACAGTCATTCGGACAGAGCCTAGAGCTGGAACTCAACGTCGCGAAGGAACCAGTGTAGATTTAGTAGTCTCAGAAGGTCCAGATACCTTTGAGATGGCGGATTATACAGGTGTTAAAAGAGCAGATGCTGTCAATGATTTAGTTCAAAATCATAAGATTTCGAAAGACTTGATTCGGATTGAGGAAGTCGAGACCAATGATTTTGAAGATGGAACTGTCTTTGAACAGACACCAGAAGCAGGAATGGTTTATAGCCGTGGAGATAAACAGCGAATTACCCTCAGGGTTGCAAAAGCTACGGCAAATGCCATTATGCCTAGTTACCTAGGGTCAAATTATGAGCAGTTTGCATTTCAAAATCTCACTCAAATTTTAGGCGTAAAAGAAGCCAATATTGAAAAACGAACGACAGACAATCCAGATGATAATCCTTATGGTTATGAAGTAGGCTCTATTGTCAAGCAAAGTCCAGAGCCGAATCAGTCCTTTAATCTGAAGAATTCTCACATTATTCTTTATGTATATGAACCAAAACCCGAGATTGCTTCGTCCAGTCATGAAGAACCAAATAGCAAAGTAACCTCGGAACATCGAAATACTTCTTCAAGTAGTAGTACTACTACAAGTGAGAGTAGCAGTAGTGAGAGCCAACCCTCTTCTACCATTGCCTCCAGTACAGAACCTTAATAAAAGCAGCTGAGCCACTAGGCTCAGCTCTTTTTGATTGCATTTCCTACCTCAACAGGAGGTTTTTATCTGAAATTTTGATACAATAGAACGAGAAAGGAAAGGGCTATGCGAAAACTACAATTTTTTATTTTGATTGAGGTGATTTTACTCAGTCTTGCCTTAATCACCATTTTATCAGGACATTTCTCGCGTCTGCTCCTATTTTTAGTGCTCTTTTTGCTTCTCATTTATTATTATTTTGGTAAGCAAAGAAATAGTATGCTCCTTGTTGGATCAAGCCTCCTCTTATTCTTCGTGATTATGCTCAATCCATTTGTGATTGCTTCGATTCTATTTGCGATTATCTACGGCATGATTGTGGCTTATCCCTATCTCTATAAGGAAAATAGAGAGATAGATTTGCAGTTTGATGAGCATGTAACATCAAAATCTGAGAAAAATCGCTGGTTGGGAAGTCTGCACCATTTTTCGGACCAGAGTCATTGCTGCTTTGATGATATCAATTTGTGTCGCTTGGCAGGACAGGACACTATTCACTTGGAGCGTGTGATTGTGGCCCAGCACGACAATGTGATTGTTCTTAGAAAAGTTGCGGGCAATACACGGATTATCTTGCCCGTAGATGTGGGAGTGAGTCTCAATGTCAATCATCTGTATGGGGAGTTAACCTTCTTGGATCAGCCGATTTATGATCTTCGCAATGAAAATCTGACTGTAAAAAGTCCAGATTTTGAAACGGCTAATAAAACGGTGAAGATTGTTCTTGCGACCTTTGTAGGCAATGTGGAGGTTATCAGACGATGAAAAAAGGCTATTACATTCTGACTTCCTTCTATATTTTTCTCATTATTGGATTTTTATTATACTATTTATTCCAATTATTTGGTCTGGATTGGGCATTTATCATAGAGGATTTAGAGAGAATTGAGAAATTTTTCTTCTTTATCTGTGTTGTGACACTGGCTTTGACTCTCTTGGTAGTGCTTTTGGTAAAGAGCATGCAGTATTTTGTCTTTCGTCAAGTACAGGAAAATCTGCAAAGCATCCTTGAGGGAAAAAGCCTCAAGCCTTTTGGGGTGAGTGATGTGGATCAATCCTTTCAAATCTTGGGAGATAAGTATCAAATGTTAACCGAAAGTGTGCAAAACTTTGACAATCAAGCCTTGCAGGCAGAAGAGATGATTGTGGAAAAAGAACGTAGGCGGATTGCCAGAGACTTGCACGATACGGTCAGTCAAGAATTATTTGCAGCAAGCATGATTTTATCAGGCGTGAAAGATCAAGCTACTAAAGGAAGTCAGGATAAGCTCTTAGTGCAGCTAGATAGCGTATCAGGCTTACTAGATACTGCTCAAAAAGACTTACGCATCTTGCTTTTACATCTCCGTCCTATGGAACTCGAAGGGCGGACCTTGGTAGCAGGTCTTGAGATGATTTTGAAAGAATTGATGGATAAAAGTGAGATTGAAGTCCATTTTGAACATGAGGTAGGAGAGATTCCGCGGCAAATCGAGGAGCACATTTTCCGCATTGCTCAGGAAATCATCAGCAATACCCTACGACATGCCGAGGCTTTTCGCTTAGATGTTTATCTCTATCAGTTGGATCAAGAATTGCAGTTGAAAATGATCGATGATGGAATTGGGTTTCATCAAGATGAAGCAGATGAGCTGAGCTATGGGTTGAAAAATATAGAGGAGAGGGTGCAGGATATGGCAGGAGAATTGCAGATTTTGACAGCACGAAATGAGGGAGTCTCGATTGCAGTGCGTGTGCCCTTGTGGAAAGGAAGAGAAGATGAAGATTTTATTGGTAGACGATCATGAAATGGTCCGTTTGGGTTTAAAAAGTTATTTGGACATGCAAGACGATGTAGAAGTCATTGGTGAAGCCTCAAATGGTCGTGAAGGGGTGGAGAAAGCCTTAGAATTACGACCAGATGTAGTCGTGATGGATATTGTCATGCCAGAGATGGATGGGATTGAGGCGACTCTTGCGCTTTTGAAAGAATGGACGGAGGCGAAGATTGTCATACTGACGTCTTATCTGGATAATGAAAAAATCTATCCTGTCCTCGATGCTGGTGCTAAAGGCTATCTTTTAAAAACTTCTAGCGCAGATAAGATCCTCTCAGGACTTCAAAAAGTAGCAAATGGGGAGCTTGCGATTGAAACAGAAGTCAAGAAAAAAGTGGAAAATAGACGCCATGAGAAAGCTCTCCATGAGGAATTAACTGCACGAGAGCGTGATATTTTGGGCTTGCTGGCAAAAGGCTATGAAAATCAACGAATTGCACAGGAGCTTTTCATTTCCCTAAAAACCGTCAAAACCCATGTGTCTAATATCCTAGCAAAGCTTGATGTGAGTGATCGTACGCAGGCAGTTGTCTATGCTTTTCAACATCATTTAGTGCCACAAGAAGAATTTTAGTGGTATAATAGAAGAATCAGATTTTTGAGAGAATAGAGGGAGATGTGATGAACGCAAAGCTAAAATACAAAGCAAAGAAAATTAAACTAGTCTTTTTTGATATTGACGATACCTTGAGGGTGAAACAGACAGGCTATATGCCAGAGTCTATTCAGACTGTTTTTCAGCAGTTAAAGGACAAGGGAATTGTTACAGGGATTGCTTCTGGTCGTGCAGGTTTTGGAGTTGTTCCTGAAATCAAGGCCTTGCAACCAGACTTTTTTGTGACCTTAAATGGTGCTCACGTTGAGGATAAGAAAGGTAAAGCCATTTACCAACATAAGCTTGAAGAAGACCTTGTGGAAAATTATATTACGTGGGCTAAGGAAGTTGAGATTGACTATGGATTTATCAACAATGATGAAGCTGCCCTATCGACTCGCAATGAGATGATTAGTGAAGCGATGGATATTATCTATCCAGACTTACCAGTTGATCCAGACTTCTACCAAGACCATGATGTTTATCAACTATTCACATTTGAAGATAAGGGCGACAGCCTAACTTTACCCGAATCTTTATCAGACAAGCTTCGTTTGGTTCGTTGGCATGAGCACTCATCTGATGTGGTTGCTGTTGATGGCTCAAAAGCAGTGGGCGTGGCAAAAGTTGTGGAGCATTTAGGTTTGAAGCCAGAAAATGTTTTGGTCTTTGGGGATGAGCTGAATGATTTGGAGCTCTTTGACTATGCTGGTATGAGTATTGCCATGGGCATATCACACGAGAAAGTTCAGGAAGTGGCTGATTATGTGACAGATACCGTTGAAGAAGATGGAATCTTTAAAGCCTTGGAACTACTAGGATTGGTTGAGAAAGAATTGCATTTTCCACAGCTAGATGTTGAGAAAGAAGAAGGTCCGGTAGCTACTATTCACACCAATCATGGTGATTTGCGTATCAAGCTTTTTCCAGAACAAGCGCCAAAAACAGTCGCAAACTTTATCGCCCTTGCAAAAGATGGCTACTATGACGGTGTGATTTTCCACCGAATCATTGAAGATTTCATGATTCAAGGTGGTGACCCAACTGGTACAGGTATGGGGGGTGAATCCATTTATGGAGAATCGTTTGAAGATGAATTCTCACCAGAGTTGTACAATATCCGCGGAGCACTGTCTATGGCGAATGCTGGTCCAAATACCAATGGTAGTCAATTCTTTATCGTTCAAAATAGCTCTCTTCCTTATTCTAAAAAGGAATTGAGTCGAGGAGGTTGGCCAGAGGAGATTGCGGCAGTTTACGCAAAAGAGGGGGGAACTCCCCATCTTGATCGTCGTCATACCGTCTTTGGTCAGCTCATGGATGAAGCGTCTTACCAGACGCTTGATAGGATTGCCGCAGTTGAGACTGGTGCCATGGATAAGCCTTTAGAGGATGTCGTTATGGAAAGTATTGAAGTGAGTGAAGCATGAAAATTGGTGACAAATTAAAAGGAAAGATTACAGGGATTCAGCCGTATGGAGCTTTCGTTGAGCTGGATAATCAGGTTGTAGGTTTGATCCATATCTCTGAGATTAAGACAGGCTATATTGCTGATATCCATGAGCTTTTGCAGCTGGGTCAAGAAGTGCAGGTGCAGGTCGTTGATTTTGACGAATACACACAAAAAGCGAGTCTTTCTATGCGAACGCTCGAAGAAGAAAAGCATCGCCTGCCTCGCTACCATCGGTTCTCCAATGCCCATCACAAGTATGGCTTTGAGCCTTTAGGAAAGCAATTACCGATTTGGATCAAGGAAAGCATGGACTTTTTAAAAGATCGAGCATAGATATATAAAATAAGGTTGGAACAACTGGTTCCAACCTTATTTTTATCATTGTGGATATTTGAAAGCGAGAAAAATTCCTTCCTTACATTGCTGGGAAATCATAGAGGGCAGTTGATAGGTAACGTTCGCCGTTGTCTGGCGCGATAGCTAGAACTTTTTTCCCCTTGCCTAATTTTTTGGCGACTTCAATAGCCGCAAAGATGGCAGCTGCCGATGAGATACCAACCAAGAAACCTTCTTGTCCACCGATTTCTCTACCTAGTAGCATTGCTTGGTCAGAAGAAACTCGGACAATGCCATCGTAGGCTGCTGTATCTAGGGTATTTGGGATAAAGCCTGCTGAGATTCCTTGGATTTTATGTGCTCCAGGCTTTTCACCAGATAGGATAGCCGATTCATTAGCCTCAACAGCAAAGATTTGAATATCTGGCAATTCATTTTTGAGGGTATGAGAGACTCCAGAGATAGTCCCACCTGTACCAACTCCTGCGACTAAGGCATCTAGTTTTTGACCTTTAAAAGCTTCCAGAATTTCCACGCCTGTTGTTTTTTCATGGATTTCTGGATTGGCAGAATTTTCAAATTGCAGAGGGAGAAAGCCATTTCGCTCAGCTGCAATGGCTTGAGCTTTTGCAATCGCTCCTTTCATACCCTCACTTCCTGGAGTCAGAACCAACTCAGCTCCATAAGCTTGGATAATCTTGCGACGCTCGACGCTCATCGTTTCTGGCATGACAATCACAACCTTGTATCCTTTGGCTGCTCCTATCCAAGAAAGTCCGATACCTGTATTTCCACTCGTTGCCTCCACAATGGTCGCACCAGGCGTTAGTACCCCTTCTTGCTCTGCTTTTTCAATCATGCTCAGGGCAATACGGTCCTTGACCGAAGACCCCGGATTAAAGGCTTCTAATTTCACATAGACATCCGCAGCCCCTTCTGGAACGATACGGTTTAGCTTGACAATGGGTGTTTGCCCAATAAGTTCGGTAATGTTTTGGTAAATAGTACTCATTGCAATCCCTCTTTTCTATCAGAATGATTTCTACTCATTAGTATAGGCGGGAATTGCATATTTGTAAAATATAAAAAAGTTATCGCTGTGATAACTTTTTCTTATCTTATAGGCTGACAGGGACTTCAACCTCTCGTAAACCTTGGTCTATACACGTTACTTTGCCATGGAAAAACTCCACAAGTTGGATTTTGATGTCTTCTTTTCTCTCTTTATCGACATAGATGAGGGAAGAGACTTGATCGGTAAAGTCTGTGTGATATTCTTCTAAGCTCACTTCCTTAAGAAAATTCGGGAATTCTTGGTATTGGCTATAAGACATGGTAATGGCAAGACCAGCTTGCTCTTTGATATCCACCATACCGATCTCTTTTACCGCAAGAGCGACACTTCCAGCATAGGCACGAATCAAGCCTCCTGCTCCGAGCTTAATACCACCGAAATAACGGGTGACTACAACGCAGACATTCGTCAGATTGTGGTTTTCAAGTACCCCCAGCATAGGGACACCAGCCGTTCCACTTGGCTCTCCGTCATCGCTTGTGCGCTTGATTTCACTTTTTTCACCGATAATAAAGGCAGAGCAATTATGGGTTGCTTTGTAATGTTCCTTTTTGATGGCGGTGATAAAATCTCGTGCCTCGTTTTCTGTCGTTACTCGTTTGATGTGACAAATAAAACGTGATTTTTTAATTTCTTCTTGGACTTGACCTTCCTCTTTGATTGTTCTGATTTCCATAGTCTTATTGTACAAAAAATCTCTCTTTTTGCCAAACCCTGCGAATAAATAAGTATGATAGAAAGAAAAGATTGTTTAGGGCGTCTCTTTACCAGTCAAGATTTGCCAGATGATTTGCGAGAGCAAGCCAAGGAACTTCCTAGTATGATAGAAGTCAAGGGAGAGTTGAGGTGTAATCGCTGTGCTAGCCCTGTGGATAAAACAGTGTCACGTTTGCCTGTTGGAGCTTATTATTGCAGAGCTTGTCTACTATTAGGACGAGTGCGAAGCGATGAAGTTCTCTATTATTTCCCACAAGAAGCTTACTCAGTCCAGCAAGTGCTAAAATGGCAGGGACAATTAACCGACTTTCAAAATAAGGTGTCAGAGGGGCTTCTTGCAGCTTGGGAGAAAAAAGAAAATACTTTGGTACATGCTGTGACAGGGGCGGGTAAGACAGAGATGATTTATCCACTGGTTGCGCGTGTGATTGACGGTGGCGGTGCTGTCTGCCTTGCTAGTCCTCGTATTGATGTTTGTTTGGAGCTATATCGCCGTTTAAAAGAGGATTTTCTATGTCCGATTTCGCTCCTTCATGGAGAGTCAGATCCCTATTTTCGCAGTCCTTTAGTGATTGCTACGACGCATCAGCTTCTTAAGTTTTATCGAGCATTTGACTTACTGATAGTAGATGAAGTAGATGCCTTTCCTTATGTAGATAATCCCATGCTTTATCACGCTGTTGAACAGTCTGTTAAAGTTGAAGGTCAGACCGTATTTTTAACGGCAACCTCAACAGACTCCTTAGACCGACAAGTTCAAAAAGGAAAATTGAAGCGTTTAAGTTTGCCACGACGCTTTCATGGCAATCCCTTGATTGTTCCTCAAAAGGTATGGTTATCGGATTTTCAAAAATATCTCTCCAAAAAGAAATTACCTCCTAAATTATACAAAATGATTGAACAGCAGAGACAGATAGGTTTTCCATTACTGATATTTGCCTCAGAAATCAAACGAGGACAAGAATTTGCGGCTGTTTTACAAACCTATTTTCCAACAGAAAAGATAGGTTTTGTCGCCTCAACAACCGAAAATCGCCTTGAATTAGTCGATCAATTTCGAAAGAAAGAGCTTACTATTCTAGTCTCCACGACCATTTTGGAGCGGGGAGTGACCTTTCCTTGTGTAGATGTGTTTGTGCTGGAGGCTAATCATCGCCTGTTTACTCGAAGTGCTTTGGTGCAGATTGCGGGGCGAGTCGGACGGAGCATGGAGAGACCGACCGGTGATTTGTATTTCTTTCAAGACGGGACCAATCAAGCTATTGAGAAAGCTATTTACGAAATCAAACAGATGAATCAGGAGGCAGGCTTATGAGTGATTGCTTACTTTGCCATACTCCTTTAGTTAGTCATTATCGTTTTTTGGATGTATTTCTTTTGAAGAAACCGCAAGTTTTTACCTGTGGGGATTGTATGGCAGAATTTGAAGAGATTAGTGAGAGTCACTGCAAAAGGTGCTTTAAAAAGGGAGAAGATGCTATTTGTCAGGATTGCATAGCATGGGAGAAAAAAGGAGAGATCGTTCAACATCAGGCTTGTTTCCAATATAACCAAGCCATGAAAGAGTATTTTAGCACCTATAAATTTCAAGGAGATTATGCTCTTCATCAAGTCTTTGCCAGCGTTTTTTACCGTGCTCTAAAGGATTATAAAAAAGAATTTACGCTTGTCCCTATTCCAGTGGGTGACACACGTTATCAGAAAAGAGGGTTTAACCAAGTCACCGCCTTTTTAGAGGGTGCTAAATTACCGTATCGCTCACTTCTTGTAAAAGAAGATAGTATTGCCCAATCTAGTAAAACACGAGAAGAGCGATTGCAGACCCAGCAGGTATTTTCTATCAAAGATGATGAAAGGCTTCCAGAGCAAGTGCTCTTGATTGATGACATTTACACCACAGGTGCCACCCTTCATTTAGCAAAGAAATTACTTTTGGAAAATGGAGTGAAAAAGGTATTGACGTTTTCACTTGCAAGATAAGAAAATACTTGCAAAAAAAGAATGAAAGCGTTATAATAGAATAAAGAAAAACAAAATGTTTAGAAAGAAGGTACTCATATGATTAAATATAGTATCCGTGGCGAAAATATCGAAGTAACAGAAGCAATCCGTGACTACGTAGTTTCTAAACTTGAAAAAATTGAGAAATATTTCCAAGAATCACAAGAACTTCATGCGCGTGTGAACTTGAAAGTCTATCGTGAAAAGACCGCTAAGGTTGAGGTGACGATTCCACTTGGATCTATCACACTTCGTGCAGAGGACATTTCTCAAGACATGTATGGGTCTATTGACCTTGTAACTGATAAAATTGAGCGTCAAATCCGCAAAAATAAAACAAAAATTGAGCGTAAAAATCGTAGTAAAGTAGCAACTAGCCAGCTCTTTACAGATGCCCTTGTAGAAGATGCAGACACAGGTAGCGCAAAAGTTGTCCGTTCAAAACAAATTGATTTAAAACCAATGGATTTGGATGAAGCCCTTCTCCAAATGGAATTGCTAGGTCATGATTTCTTCATTTACACAGATGTAGAAGATAACTCTACGCATGTTCTCTATCGCCGTGAAGATGGGGATGTCGGCTTGTTGGAAGTCAAATAAATGCTTATCCCTCAGATGTTCTGGGGGATTTTTATGATGAATGATAAAATAGAAAGATAATGAGCATGAAGTATATTGAATTTGGAGCTGAAAAGCAAGAATTATCCCAAATCATGTTAGGGATGATGCGTATTTCTAAGATGAGTACCAAAGAAGTAGAGAATCTAGTGGAGACAGCCTTATCTGTTGGTATCAACGCTTTTGATTTGGCAGATATTTATGGACGTGGTCAGTGTGAAGAGATTTTAGGGAAAGTATTACAATCTCGAGCTGATCTACGAGAAAAGATGTGGATTCAGTCAAAATGTGGTATTCGCATGGAAGAATTTACCTATTTTGATTTTTCAAAAGAACACATTTTACACTCTGTGGATGGCATTTTAAAACGCTTGAAAATTGAGCAGTTAGACTCTTTACTCTTGCATCGACCAGATGCTTTGATGGAGCCAGATGAGATTGCAGAGGCATTCACCTTGCTACAAGAACAAGGAAAAGTTCGTGATTTTGGAGTCTCCAATCAAAATCCAATGATGATTGAATTGTTAAAAACGAAAGTCAAGCAGCCCTTAGCTACCAATCAATTACAGCTCAGTGCCGCTTTTACACCCGCATTTGATGCAGGATTTCATGTGAATATGGAAGATTCTGCCGCACATATGCGTGATGGTAGTGTCTTCGAATACTGTCGCTTGCAAGACATGGTGATTCAGGCTTGGTCAGTCCTTCAGCATGGATATTTTGAAGGAATCTTTCTAAATTCCGAGAAATACATCACATTAAATACTGTTTTAAATCGATTAGCAAGCCAGTACAGTGTCAGTCCGACAGCCATTGCTTTGGCATGGATTTTGCGTTATCCAGCAAAAATGCAGGCGATTATAGGAACCACCAAAGCAGAACGAGTACGTGACGCAGCAGATGCAACTAAAATCACCTTAACTCGCAAAGAATGGTATGAAATTTATTTAGCAGCAGGTAAGACTTTGCCATAATATAGAGATTTTCGGGAGTGGGACTCAATCGTGATTTCGCAGAAATCGATTTTGTAGTCTTCGCTTTCCAATTTTTAGGCTCAGGTAAGAACAGTTCAGTGGACTAGCCTCGTTTTCGAATTTCCAAGCTCGGGTACTAACAGTCCACTGGACTGTTAATATCCCGCAAGTTGACGCTTTCCCAATTGAGAATTGTGAAAGGTTGGAAATAGGGCTAGCGAAGATAAGTTCGCTAGCTTGTTTTAATAGAATATTGATTCATCAATGTTTTACAAGCCAGACAACTACTGCGTCAAACTGTTCAAACTATAAAAATAAAGAAGTTGGGTACTTTTGGGCACTGCACCCCAATAATGAGACCTAAGAAAAACACTATTTTGAGACCTGTTTCCTATATTCTATAGGGGATAGGTCTTTTAATTTCCGTTGAATTCTCGTTTCATTATAAAATATGATGTAATTTTTGACAATATCTGTTATACTATCTTTAGTTAGGTTTCTCCAGTTATGGAGATAGAAGGTTTCAGACTTTAGGACGGAATGAAACCATTCAATACAGGCGTTATCTGCGGGTGTTCCTTTTCGGGACATGGAGCGGATAATGCCTTTTTCTGTGCATGTCTGATAATAAGCTTTAGAGGTATAGACTGAACCTTGGTCACTATGTAAGAGTGTTCCTTTCGGTAAATCCAACTGATTTAACGTATCTAAAACAAAGTCTGTGTCCTGACTATCTGAAATTGTATAAGCTACAATCTCTCGGTTATACAAATCCATAATGGACGAGAGATAAAGTTTACAGTTTCCGAAATAGAGATAGGTGATGTCTGTTACCAATCTTTGAAGGGGTTGTTTGGCTTGGAAGTCCCTACTGAGCTTATTTTCAGTGACATAGTAAGGTTTGCCAAGTTTTGGGACCTTCTTTGTTTTGACACGGCAAAGCCAACCATTTTGTTTCATGATACGATAAACCTTTTTGTGATTCACTGTCAAACCATATCTGCTTTTTAAAAGCCGTGTAATGGTTCGATAACCATAAATATAGCCATTTTCAAGGCATAATATCTCAATCTTCTCAGTGACATCATCCATCGTTTTTACCGTTGCTGGCTCAGATTTCCAGCGATAGTAGGTGGATCTTGCCACACCAAAACAAGCCAAAATCATCGGGATTGGATAGTCAGCTTTATAGTCTTCTACAAGCTTGATAAGGGCTATTTTATCGATTTCCTTATCAAGCTGCGATACTTTTTTAGCAGCTTTACCTCTAATCTTAATTGTTCAACCTCAGATAATTCTGTCATCCCTTTACCGTAAGTATATTGTTTTCCGACAGGTTGGTAGAAGCGGTGAAGTTCATTGTTTTGATACCATTTCCACCATGTGTAAATTTGACTATCATTCTTTATCCCTAGGGTTTCCATGATAACCTTGTTGGATTTACCTGCTTTTTTCATTTCGATACAAGCTAGTTTTATGTCTAGTGAATATGCTTTTTTGACCATAAGAAAACACTCCTAATTCTATTATAGTAGAATTCATGGAGTGTTTTTCTTTGGTCTCACTTTATGGGGGCAGTATCTTGGCCCAACCTCTTTTTTCTTCTCAAAAGTCACGAATTACGCCGAAACAGGAAATATTATTTCTAATTGTATTCTATTTGGCTGTATGTAATACCAAAATAGCGGATTTGCTCCTATGTGATTTTTTCTCTGCTAGACTATATACAGAGAGGAAAGGAGGAAGAATGTTATGGAGGACTTCGGGAAGGTTTATAGAAAAGTACGAGGTATCGTCATGAGATGTAGAAAGGATTACTATGTCCATCTATGGGAGTTAGATGATTGGGACCAAGAAGGAATGCTAGTCCTGTATCAATTATTGAGTCAACACCCAGACTTGGAAGACAGTAGATTGTATGTGTATTATAAGACCAAGTTCCGCAATCATGTCTTAGATGTGATTCGGAAACAAGAAAGCCAGAAAAGGAGATTAGATAGAATGTCGTATGAAGAAGTAAGTGAAGTAGGACATAGATTACATACAGGAGGCTTACTCCCTGATGAAGCCTATCTACTAAAAGACCAACTCAGCCGTTATCGCTCAGGACTCACCCCAGACTTACAAGAGCAGTACGACCGCTTACTCGCCGATGAACGATTTAAAGGACGCCGCAAACTCTTACGAGACTTACGCACCCATTTAAGAGACTGGGAGTAAAAGCACCCTCACTATAGAGCGTATCTACAATACAAAAACTAAAAAGAACAGGAACATAGAGAAAAAGGAGAAAGTATGAACACATATAAGAGACATAAAGGGAGCTATCTTGGCTATTATTACAAAAGCGGACTTCATTTACGGATGGATTATGAGAGTTATCAAGTCCATGTAGAAAAAATCTTGGAAATAAGTAAAAAAAGTTCAGAAGAGGGAGGGGTATAGAAAATATTTTAAAATAGAGAAAAACACCTTATCAATCAAAAAAGGATTAAAAAAAGTAATAAAAAAATCAAAAAAAACGAAAAAAAGTGTTGACAAAGAAATGGATAGGTGATATACTAAGATAGTTGTCGCGAGAGAGCGACAAAGACCTTTGAAAACTGAACAAGACGAACCAATGTGCAGGGCGACTGAGGAGACTCAGTCAGTCAAACACAAGAAACAATAAATCTGTCAGCGAGACAGAAGTGAGTGAGAGCTCAAACTTTATATGAGAGTTTGATCCTGGCTCAGGACGAACGCTGGCGGCGTGCCTAATACATGCAAGTAGAACGCTGAAGCTTGGTGCTTGCACCGAGCGGAGGAGTTGCGAACGGGTGAGTAACGCGTAGGTAACCTGCCTGGTAGCGGGGGATAACTATTGGAAACGATAGCTAATACCGCATAACAGTGCTTACTGCATGGTAAGCATTTGAAAGATGCAATTGCATCACTACCAGATGGACCTGCGTTGTATTAGCTAGTTGGTGGGGTAACGGCTCACCAAGGCGACGATACATAGCCGACCTGAGAGGGTGATCGGCCACACTGGGACTGAGACACGGCCCAGACTCCTACGGGAGGCAGCAGTAGGGAATCTTCGGCAATGGGGGCAACCCTGACCGAGCAACGCCGCGTGAGTGAAGAAGGTTTTCGGATCGTAAAGCTCTGTTGTAAGAGAAGAATGTTAGTGGGAGTGGAAAATCTGCTAAGTGACGGTATCTTACCAGAAAGGGACGGCTAACTACGTGCCAGCAGCCGCGGTAATACGTAGGTCCCGAGCGTTGTCCGGATTTATTGGGCGTAAAGCGAGCGCAGGCGGTTAGATAAGTCTGAAGTTAAAGGCTGTGGCTTAACCATAGTACGCTTTGGAAACTGTTTAACTTGAGTGCAGAAGGGGAGAGTGGAATTCCATGTGTAGCGGTGAAATGCGTAGATATATGGAGGAACACCGGTGGCGAAAGCGGCTCTCTGGTCTGTAACTGACGCTGAGGCTCGAAAGCGTGGGGAGCGAACAGGATTAGATACCCTGGTAGTCCACGCCGTAAACGATGAGTGCTAGGTGTTGGGTCCTTTCCGGGACTCAGTGCCGCAGCTAACGCATTAAGCACTCCGCCTGGGGAGTACGACCGCAAGGTTGAAACTCAAAGGAATTGACGGGGGCCCGCACAAGCGGTGGAGCATGTGGTTTAATTCGAAGCAACGCGAAGAACCTTACCAGGTCTTGACATCCCAGTGACCGTCCTAGAGATAGGATTTTTCTTCGGAACACTGGTGACAGGTGGTGCATGGTTGTCGTCAGCTCGTGTCGTGAGATGTTGGGTTAAGTCCCGCAACGAGCGCAACCCTTATTGTTAGTTGCCATCATTCAGTTGGGCACTCTAGCGAGACTGCCGGTAATAAACCGGAGGAAGGTGGGGATGACGTCAAATCATCATGCCCCTTATGACCTGGGCTACACACGTGCTACAATGGCTGGTACAACGAGTCGCAAGTCGGTGACGGCAAGCTAATCTCTTAAAGCCAGTCTCAGTTCGGATTGTAGGCTGCAACTCGCCTACATGAAGTCGGAATCGCTAGTAATCGCGGATCAGCACGCCGCGGTGAATACGTTCCCGGGCCTTGTACACACCGCCCGTCACACCACGAGAGTTTGTAACACCCGAAGTCGGTGAGGTAACCGTAAGGAGCCAGCCGCCTAAGGTGGGATAGATGATTGGGGTGAAGTCGTAACAAGGTAGCCGTATCGGAAGGTGCGGCTGGATCACCTCCTTTCTAAGGAAAAAAGGAACTGTATATTGGTCGTCATGTTTAGTTTTGAGAGGTCTTGTGGGGCCTTAGCTCAGCTGGGAGAGCGCCTGCTTTGCACGCAGGAGGTCAGCGGTTCGATCCCGCTAGGCTCCATACAACTCGAGAGAGTTGTAGAGATTTGCACATTGAAAATTGAATATCTATATCAAATAGTAACAAGAAAATAAACCGAAAACGCTGTGAATTAATGAGTTTTCTAATTTGAAAGAATTAGGTTAAATAAGGTTAAGTTAATAAGGGCGCACGGTGGATGCCTTGGCACTAGGAGCCGAAGAAGGACGTGACTAACGACGAAATTCCTTGGGGAGCTGTAAGTAAGCAATGATCCAGGGGTGTCCGAATGGGGGAACCCAACATGTAATGCATGTTATCCATGACTGTTAAGGTCATGAGAAGGAAGACGCAGTGAACTGAAACATCTAAGTAGCTGCAGGAAGAGAAAGCAAAAGCGATTGCCTGAGTAGCGGCGAGCGAAACGGCAGGAGGGCAAACCGAAGAGTTTACTCTTCGGGGTTGTAGGACTGCAATGTGGACTCAGATTTTGTAGAAGAATCTACTGGGAAGTAGAGCCAAAGAGAGTAAGAGCCTCGTATTCGAAACAGAGTCTGTACCTAGCAGAATCCTGAGTACGGCGGGACACGCGAAATCCCGTCGGAATCTGGGAGGACCATCTCCCAACCCTAAATACTCCCTAGTGACCGATAGTGAACCAGTACCGTGAGGGAAAGGTGAAAAGCACCCCGGGAGGGGAGTGAAATAGAACCTGAAACCGTGTGCCTACAACAAGTTCGAGCCCGTTAATGGGTGAGAGCGTGCCTTTTGTAGAATGAACCGGCGAGTTATGATATGATGCGAGGTTAAGTTGAAGAGACGGAGCCGTAGGGAAACCGAGTCTGAATAGGGCGGATTAGTATCATGTTATAGACCCGAAACCATGTGACCTACCCATGAGCAGGTTGAAGGTGCGGTAAAACGCACTGGAGGACCGAACCAGGGCACGTTGAAAAGTGCTTGGATGACTTGTGGGTAGCGGAGAAATTCCAAACGAACTTGGAGATAGCTGGTTCTCTCCGAAATAGCTTTAGGGCTAGCGTCGATGTTAAGTCTCTTGGAGGTAGAGCACTGTTTGGGTGAGGGGTCCATCCCGGATTACCAATCTCAGATAAACTCCGAATGCCAACGAGATATAATCGGCAGTCAGACTGCGAGTGCTAAGATCCGTAGTCGAAAGGGAAACAGCCCAGACCACCAGCTAAGGTCCCAAAATAATTGTTAAGTGGAAAAGGATGTGGGGTTGCACAGACAACTAGGATGTTAGCTTAGAAGCAGCTATTCATTCAAAGAGTGCGTAATAGCTCACTAGTCGAGTGACCCTGCGCCGAAAATGTACCGGGGCTAAAACAATTTACCGAAGCTGTGGATTACCTAATAGGTAATGGTAGGAGAGCGTTCTATGTGTGGTGAAGGTGTACCGTGAGGAGCGCTGGAACGCATAGAAGTGAGAATGCCGGTATGAGTAGCGAAAGATGGGTGAGAATCCCATCCACCGTAAGACTAAGGTTTCCAGGGGAAGGCTCGTCCGCCCTGGGTTAGTCGGGACCTAAGGAGAGACCGAAAGGTGTATCCGATGGCCAACAGGTTGATATTCCTGTACTAGAGTATGAAGTGATGGAGGGACGCAGAAGGCTAACTCAACCAGACGAATGGAAGTGTCTGGCTAAGTAGTGAGGCGTGGTATGAGTCAAATGCTTATACCTATAACGTTGAGCTGTGATGGGGAGCGAAGATTAGTAGCGAAGTGAGTGATGTCACACTGCCAAGAAAAGCTTCTAGCGATGTATCATACTCTACCCGTACCGCAAACCGACACAGGTAGTCGAGGCGAGTAGCCTCAGGTGAGCGAGAGAACTCTCGTTAAGGAACTCGGCAAAATGACCCCGTAACTTCGGGAGAAGGGGTGCTCAGTAATACTGAGCCGCAGTGAATAGGCCCAAGCAACTGTTTATCAAAAACACAGCTCTCTGCTAAATCGTAAGATGATGTATAGGGGGTGACGCCTGCCCGGTGCTGGAAGGTTAAGAGGAGGGTTTAGCGGCAACGCGAAGATCTGAATTGAAGCCCCAGTAAACGGCGGCCGTAACTATAACGGTCCTAAGGTAGCGAAATTCCTTGTCGGGTAAGTTCCGACCCGCACGAAAGGCGTAATGATTTGGGCACTGTCTCAACGAGAGACTCGGTGAAATTTTAGTACCTGTGAAGATGCAGGTTACCCGCGACAGGACGGAAAGACCCCATGGAGCTTTACTGCAGTTTGATATTGAGTGTCTGTGCCACATGTACAGGATAGGTAGGAGCCAAAGAGATCGGGACGCCAGTTTCGAAGGAGGCGCTGTTGGGATACTACCCTTGTGTTATGGCCACTCTAACCCGCATAGTTTATCACTATGGGAGACAGTGTCTGACGGGCAGTTTGACTGGGGCGGTCGCCTCCTAAAAGGTAACGGAGGCGCCCAAAGGTTCCCTCAGATTGGTTGGAAATCAATCGCAGAGTGTAAAGGTATAAGGGAGCTTGACTGCGAGAGCTACAACTCGAGCAGGGACGAAAGTCGGGCTTAGTGATCCGGTGGTTCCGAATGGAAGGGCCATCGCTCAACGGATAAAAGCTACCCTGGGGATAACAGGCTTATCTCCCCCAAGAGTTCACATCGACGGGGAGGTTTGGCACCTCGATGTCGGCTCGTCGCATCCTGGGGCTGTAGTCGGTCCCAAGGGTTGGGCTGTTCGCCCATTAAAGCGGCACGCGAGCTGGGTTCAGAACGTCGTGAGACAGTTCGGTCCCTATCCGTCGCGGGCGTAGGAAATTTGAGAGGATCTGCTCCTAGTACGAGAGGACCAGAGTGGACTTACCGCTGGTGTACCAGTTGTCTCGCCAGAGGCATCGCTGGGTAGCTATGTAGGGAAGGGATAAACGCTGAAAGCATCTAAGTGTGAAACCCACCTCAAGATGAGATTTCCCATAACGTTAAGTTAGTAAGAGCCCTGAGAGAAGATCAGGTAGATAGGTTAGGAGTGGAAGTTGTGTGAGCAATGGAGCGGACTAATACTAATAGCTCGAGGACTTATCCAAAATAAGTAAGATTCAACGAGAACATAGCGTGGTTTAGTTCTTGAGAGGATTTGATAAGATATTCAATTTTGAGTGTGGAAATACTCAGAATAGTTAAGTGACGATAGCCTAGGAGATACACCTGTACCCATGCCGAACACAGCAGTTAAGCCCTAGAACGCCGGAAGTAGTTGGGGGTTGCCCCCTGTGAGATATGGTAGTCGCTTAGCTATAGGGGAGTTTAGCTCAGCTGGGAGAGCATCTGCCTTACAAGCAGAGGGTCAGCGGTTCGATCCCGTTAACTCCCATAGGTCCCGTAGTGTAGCGGTTATCACGTCGCCCTGTCACGGCGAAGATCGCGGGTTCGATTCCCGTCGGGACCGTTCAGGTAATCTGTTAGGTTATTTGAATTAAAATAGAATAGACTCGTTAGCTCAGTTGGTAGAGCATTTGACTTTTAATCAAAGGGTCGCTGGTTCGAGCCCAGCACGGGTCATACGCGGGTTTGGCGGAATTGGCAGACGCACCAGATTTAGGATCTGGCGCTTAACGGCGTGGGGGTTCAAGTCCCTTAACCCGCATAATAGAAATAGGCCGGCTTAGCTCAGTTGGTAGAGCATCTGATTTGTAATCAGAGGGTCGCGTGTTCAAGTCATGTAGCCGGCATTAGAGGAAAAGTAAGGAATGCGAACGTAGTTCAGTGGTAGAACACCACCTTGCCAAGGTGGGGGTCGCGGGTTCGAATCCCGTCGTTCGCTTGAGAGGCCGGGGTGGCGGAACTGGCAGACGCACAGGACTTAAAATCCTGCGATTGGTAACGATCGTACCGGTTCGATTCCGGTCCTCGGCATGAATAGAATAGTAGAGAGCACCCTTAGCTCAACTGGATAGAGTACCTGACTACGAATCAGGCGGTTAGAGGTTCGACTCCTCTAGGGTGCATAGCTCGCTTAATGGAATCATTAGGGGAGATTTATTTTTAGATAGTAGAAACGGGAAGTAGCTCAGCTTGGTAGAGTACTTGGTTTGGGACCAAGGTGTCGCAGGTTCGAATCCTGTCTTCCCGATTTATTTATCAAATTAAAGAGAGAGACTTGTATTCTCTCTTTTTGGCACTTTGTCAACTGTAGTGGGTGAAGTATTACCCCATACGAGAGAGAATCAGGTTGGTTCTCTCTTTTTGTATGTTTAAAGCGATGAGAATTTTTGTTTTAAAATTTTTAAAGTTTCGAAAACCGAACGCTTGTCGTTTGATGTCTTTGATAAGTTTGTTAGTAGCTTCTAGCTTAGCGTTTGAATAAGGTAATTCAAGTGCATTGGTAATGTATTGTCTGTATTTGAGAAAGGTTGTAAAGACTGTTTTGAAAGTAGGATTCACAGTAGGTAAAGAATCCTTTATCAATCCGAAGAAAGCCTCACTATTCTTCTCTTGAAAATGGAACATCAAGAGCTGATAGAGGTCATAATAGTGCCTTTGAATAGGTTACACTAAACTAGACAGAAATTATAAAGTGTTCTATACTAAAGAAAACCAGGAGGAAAATATGTCTAGAAAAACACGTCGCTACTTCACAGATGAATTCAAACAACAAATCGTTGATCTTCACAAGGCAGGTATGAAACGAAACGAGCTTATCAAAGAGTATGAGCTAACTCCCTCAACCTTAGATAAATGGGTTAAACAGGCAAGAACAACCGGTTCCTTCAAAACTGTTGATAACCTAACTGATGAGCAGCGTGAGCTGATTGAACTCAGAAAACGAAATAAAGAGCTTGAAATGCAGGTCGATATCTTAAAGCAAGCGGCAGTGATTATGGCACGAAAAGGAAAATAATCACTGCGAACAAGAAGAATTACAGCATTTCAGCCATGTGTCGGTGCTTGAACATTCCGCGTTCTAGCTATTACTACAAAGCTATGGAGTCTATATCCGAGGCTGGTCTCGAAGAAAAAATCAAACGCATTTTTCTCGAAAGCAAGTCCAGATACGGTGCTAGGAAAATCAAGAAATGTCTAGAAGTACAAGGTATCAACTTGTCTCGTCGTCGGATTTCTCGCATCATGAAGAGACTGAATTTGGTTTCTGTTTACCAGAAGGCTGCCTTCAAACCACATGCTAAAGGGAAAAATGAGGCATCCATTCCAAACCTCCTAGCCAGACAGTTTCACCAAGAGAAGCCCTTGGAAGCTCTTGTGACGGACTTAACTTATGTCCGTGTTGGTAAGCGTTGGGCTTATATCTGCTTGGTCATTGACCTCTTTAATCGCGAAATCATCGGACTGTCAGCTGGTTGGAACAAGACTGCAGAGCTGGTCAAAGAGGCTATTCAAAGTATCCCTTATGCGCTGACTAAGGTCAAGCTCTTCCATTCTGATCGAGGGAAGGAGTTTGATAATCAGCTGATTGATGAGATATTAGAAGCCTTTGGTATCACACGTTCACTCAGTCAAGCCGGTTGTCCCTATGACAATGCCGTAGCCGAGAGTACCTATCATTCTTTCAAACTTGAGTTTATTAACCAAGAAACCTTCCATTCCTTGGAAGAATTAGCTCTAAAAACCAAAGACTACGTTCACTGGTGGAACCACCACCGCATTCATGGCAGTCTCAACTACCAAACGCCTATGACTAAGCGAGTCATCGATTAAGCAAAAAAACACTTCATAAAATTTGTACAGAAAACTGTTGCCTTTTCACTTAGTTCCTCTGATAAGTCTAAGGTCTTTCGAACTACTTCTCTAGGGGTTAATGTTTGCCTAAAGGTTCGAGAATAAAAGAGTTTGTTAGAGAGTTTTCTGCTGTCTTTTTGGAGGATCCTCCAATGATGTTTCATAGAACGATAAGGAAGAGAGCCCTTGTCACAGTTCTTCATAATGGCAATCCGAGTAGCCATCATCGCCCGGCTCAGGTGCTGAATAATATGGAAACGATCCAGAACAATCTTTGCCTTAGGGAATAAGAAATTAATGATAGGAATGTAGTTACCAGCCATATCTACAGTTACGACTTTGACGTTTTCCCTCATCTCTCTCGTGTATTTGAGGAAGTAGTTTTTAATGGTTGTTTGCCGATTATTCTCAAGAATAGTGATAATCTTTTTGGTCTGAAAATCTTGAGCGATAAATGCAAGCTTTCCCTTATTACGTGAGAATTCATCCCAAGAGAGGATTTTAGGTAATTGTGAGAACTGATCCTTGAAGGAGGATATGGGATTTAACTTTGTAAGCAGAAGTGATGGTGATATTTTTATCTTTTATTCCGATAAGATTTGTAGTATTATTAAGTCGTTCCATATGATTCTTTCTAATGAGTAGTTTGGTTGCTTTTCATGATAGATTATATGGGACTTTTTTTCTACCTTGAATTTACAATATAAGTGCACAATAAAAACTCATAAGATTTTTTCTAGTAAAATAAAACTGAACAAACATCTTACGAAAGGAAATCTTATGAGCTACCATCATTTTACCATAGATGAACGAGAAAGTATTCTGATTTATCGTACTAAAGGGATGACCTTTTCTCAAATAGCACGACTATTACATCGGCACCCCTCAAGTATTAGCCGTGAATTAAAACGTCATTCAAAACAAGGCAACTATTCGCCTAGTAGGGCACAAACAGCCTATCATCTCGCTAAATCGCATTGTGGGCGAAAAAGGAAATTAGAAATAGACACTGAACTCAGTCAGACCGTCAAGCATCTTTTTCTTGAGTGTCAATGGTCGCCAGAAGAAATTGAGGGACGATTACGTTTAGAACGAGAAAGACCCGTCATTAGTTATCAAACCATTTATAGAGCTATCTATCGCGGTCACTTTGACGACACGCCTCTTTCACATGGTGCTCGTGGGGTTGTTCGCAAACTTCGTCACCATGGTAAAACACGCCATACACAATCCCATGTGGAAAAGCGAGGAAAAATTCCTATTTCTCATACCATTCATGAGAGGCCAACAGCAGCCAATGAACGCTCGAGAATAGGTGATTGGGAAGCCGATACTGTTGCTGGAAAGACTGGAAAAGCTTGCCTAGTAACACTCACTGATAGGCATTCCCGCTTCCTCAAAATTCAGAAAGTAGCTGTCAAGAAAAGTAAATTGGTTATAGAAGCCATGGTAAATATGTTAGAGTCCCTACCAAAAGAAACAGTGACTCCTGATAGAGGTAAGGAATTCTCAGGACATCCTGAACTCACCGAGAAACTAAATGTCGAAGTCTATTTTCCTGATCCTCATGCTCCTTGGCAACGAGGAACAAACGAGAATACAAATGGCTTATTGCGAGAGTATTTTCCAAAAGGAAGTGACTTAACAGAGGTAGAACACTTGATCATTCAGGAATGGGAAGATAAATTAAACAACAGACCACGAAAATGTCTAAACTGGAAAACACCTTATGAAATATGAAATTTTTTATGGGATAAATGTGCACTTAATTTGACAATTCGCCACACTGAAAAAGCCCTATAATCTCTTCAGTGGGAGTTACCCACTACAGAAATTATAGAGCCTATTTATGTGGCTTTAAACTCAGTCTCGCTCCGTTAAGTGCGCGTGGAAATTATAGAAGGACATCTGATGCCAGACCGTGTTCACATGTTAGTCAGCATTCCACTACGGATGAGTGTATCAAGTTTTATGGAGTATTTAAAAGGTAAAAGTGCTTTAATCATGTTTGATAAACGCGTCAGCTTAAAATATAAATTTGAGAATCGGCATTTTTGGTCAGAGGGCTATTACGTGAGTACGATTGATTTCAATGAAGCAACCATAAAGAAATATATCCAAGATTAAACAAATAATCTGGGAGATTATTTATCCTATAATATCTCATTATATAAGCTGAGTGTGAAAGAATATAAAGATCTCTTTAGAGATAGTGGTAAGTAATACAACTGCTTCTTTAAGAGACTCGTGACGAGTCAAGAGTGAACAAAGTGAAAGTGAGCAGTATAGGCACTGCTTAGTAATGTGGGCTTATAGCCTCGGTTAAAAACCACCTGTTAGATGAGTGGTCATGATTTTGTAGTATTAAATCATAAATTTATTGTATATATTTTCTAGTTCGCTGTTAACTTAGTGTGTGATTTTATTTCAGATGAGCATACTTTGAAATGTGTTTATGTATGAGATTCTTGTGTTTAAAGTGATATTTTCTAAATTTTAAGGTAGTAAGAAAGGTAAAGGATAAGGATGGACAATGCGTTCTGGAAAGTCATATTGTATCATGTATTTGACAGTGGATCTAAGAAGAGCAGATGAATCTAACTTTATTTGAATAATTCTTTGATAAATTTTTAACTAATCTAAATATTTTACTAATTTATAAAATGATATACAGTTTTGATGTCGTACTGAGTAGCGAGTAACAGGCATAATGGATATTATGTAAGGTGAGTCAACAAGATAATAAGTGGAAAGTCATAACTACCTGTGAAATGAACTGTTCTCTAAAAGTTAGACAGTGTATTGAGTCAGTTTACTTTTGATTATTTTTCTCTTCGAGAAAAACTGATTTGAAGCTATAATATAAAAAAACACTCCTTATTTCATTGAAAATAAGGAGTGTTTTATGGTTTAGCGTTTTGACCATGTTTTTGGTAAAAAGAGAAGAATCATAGGATAAATCTCTAGGCGTCCTGCAATCATAGCAAGAGATAGTAAACATTTTGAAATTGGATTGAAGATAGCAAAGCTATCACTCGTACCAAGCATGGGTCCGATATTGTTAAAGCAGCTGACAACGGCACTGACAACGGTCAGGAAATTTTCATTGTCTAAGCTGAGTAAGAAAATCAAGGCGACCATAATCATGATATAGAGCACCAAGTATTTCAAAATCTTATGCTGGGTATCTTTATCAATCACGCTATGATTGACATGGAGCGTCAATACACGATTTGGTGAGAGGGTAGAAAAGACTTGGTTTTTAGCAATGCGTGCTAAGATAAGTCCGCGCATGACCTTAAATCCACCGGCTGTGGAGCCTGCTGATCCACCGATACACATGAGGAGTAGCAAAATGATTTGTGAGAACAAAGGCCAATGGGTGGTATCTCCAAATCCAAAGCCTGTGGTCGTGATAATATTGGTGACTTGGAAAAAACTAATCTCTAAGGTATCTGCTAGATTATTGTAGATATGAAAAACATTTAGACAGATAAGAAGAGTTGAGATTACGATAATAGAGAGATAGGTTTTTAGTTCTTCATCGCTAAAAAAGAGTTTGAATTTCCGCAAGAGACAGAAATAGTAGAGATTGAGATTGACTCCAAAAAGGAGTACGCCAAAACTGACGAGATAGGTGATTAAAGGGCTATTGTAATGGGCGATTCCGTCATTATAGACAGCAAATCCTCCCGTGCCGGCTGTTCCCATGGCAATGATGATACTATCAAACAAGGGCATGCCAGCAAGGCAATAAATCACGATAAATACCGCAAATAGGGCTAAATAGAGGAGGTAGAGGATTTGAGCGGTATCTTTTAGTTTAGACACTACTTTTCCAAAAATGGGTCCAGGTACCTCTGCCCGCATGACTTCCAGATGGCTGTTTTTATTATTGTCCATGATGGCAAGGGCAAAGACCAGCACCCCCATTCCTCCAATCAAGTGGGTGAAACTCCGCCAAAATAAGAGGGAATGGGAAAGCACACTGACATCTGAGAGAATAGTTGCCCCTGTCGTGGTAAAGCCTGAGCTGACTTCAAAAAAAGCGTCAATAAGGCTTGGAATTTGTCTAGAAAAGACAAATGGTAGGGCTCCAAAGAAGGACCATAAAATCCAACAGAGAGCAACAATTAGAACCCCTTCCTTGGCATAGATATGATAGTCCTTAGGTTTGAAAATGATGCCAATCCCTCCTAGTAAGAGAAGGAGGGTAATGGTTCCTAAAATAGCCCAGATGACGTGTAAAGGCTCTTGATAGAGAAGAGCCACGGCTAAAGGAGCTAAGAGGAGACTGGCTTCAATTAACAGGAGTTTTGAGAGGAGGTAACGAATTATACTTCTATTCATAGCTTACTCCTCTAACAAATCAAAGATTTGTGTGATATTTTGCAATAAGGTGGTTACGACAATCTGGTCACCGACTTGAATCTGATCATCACCGGTTGGGAAAATCGTTTTGCCATTACGAATGACCGCTGCAATCAAGACACCTGGTTTAAAGGTAAGTTTAGAAAGAGGGAGATTGGTAACCTTACTTTCATCAATGATTTGGAATTGCAGGGTTTCAATCTGGCCATTTGCAATGTGGTGCATAGCTTGGAGATCAGAATACTGGGCATTGACTCGACCGCGGATAAAGTGCATGATAGTATCAATAGCAATCCGCTTTGGAGTGACAATGCTGGATTCGTTTTTCCGATCAATAATCTCAAGGAGACTCGTTCTGTTGACCTTGGTGATGTTTTTTTGCACACCTAGGTTTTCAAGGAACATGGAGGCAATGATATTTTCTTCATCAACCCCAGTCAGTGTAGCAACAGCATCATAGTGCTGGGCACGTTCTTCCATCAGAATATCCTTAGCCGTTCCATCGCCATGTACGACATGAAGATGGGGGAATTCACGGCTGAAAAATTGAGCTTGTTCTTCCTTGACCTCAATCAATTTTAAATCAATTTTGCTGTGTTTAAGGATATTGAGCAGGTAATAAGAAATCCGTCCTGCACCAATCAGCATGAGACTCTTGATACTTTTGGCTCGCATGTAATTATGGAAACGGAGGACTTCCTTTCGATTTCCAGTGACAAAAATGATATCGCCTGGTAAAATGGTGATGTTTCCGTTTGGAATGAAGAGGTCTTCACCACGGCGCATGGCACAGATCAAAACATTGCCAAATTTCTTCCGAAATTGAGCGAGGGTCAACTCACAAAGGTTGCTGTCAGGCGTGACTTTAAACTCCATCAAGCTGACGCGACCATTGGCAAAACGCTCGACCGATAGGGCATTGGGGAAGTCGATGATATTTGCAATGTAGCGAGCTGTGAGAAGCTCTGGGTTGACAATGAGTGAAAATCCGAGAATATTTTTCTTTTTAAAGAAAGGATTGGAGTATTCTGGATTGCGGACTCGAACAATGGTTTCTTTTGCTCCCATTTTTTTAGCAAGGAGTGAGGAAATCATATTAACCTCATCGTGTTCAGTCATGGCAATAAAAATGTCACAATCTTTGACATCTGCTTGTTCCAAAATCTTGAAATCAGCGCCATTTCCAGCAATTCCCATAATGTCACAGCGTTTCGTCAGGTGATTGAGAACAGATTCGTTTTGCTCAATCAAGACGACATCATGGCCTTCCGATACCAGTGAGCGACAAAGGGCAGAGCCGACTTTACCGCCACCGACAACAATAATTTTCATGGTTTACCTCCGAAATATGTATCTATCATACCTTTTTTTTGAAAAAATTTCACTAGATTTCATACGGAAGATACACATTTTTAACAAATCTGATAAAAATGATAGAATTTAAGTACTTTTGATTGACATGTAAGAAGAAAGTGATATACTAAGAGAGTACCTTCATTGATTTACCTCAAACCTGTTGTGATGTAAGTTAGTGAGGCCATAACCACGCTGTTTGCTGAGCTTGACTCCGGGCAGTGTGGCTATTTTTTTGGAGAAATGTGAGGAAGAGGATGAAGAATCATATTGTATTGTTTGAACCACAGATTCCACAAAATACAGGGAATATCGCACGGACCTGCGCTGCGACCAATAGTCCTTTACATATTATTAAGCCGATGGGCTTTCCGATTGATGATAAGAAGATGAAACGGGCTGGGCTGGATTATTGGGATAAGCTGGATATTTATTATTATAATAGCTTGGCTGAATTTTTGGAAAAGATGGATGGTCATCTTTATTTGATTTCAAAGTTTGCTTCAAAGGTCTACTCAGAAGAGAATTTTAATCGAGAAGGCAATCATTATTTTCTCTTTGGACGTGAGGACAAGGGCTTGCCAGAAGAGTTTATGCGTGAACATCCTGAAAAAGCTTTACGGATTCCTATGAATGATGAGCATGTGCGGAGTTTAAATGTGTCAAATACGGTTTGTATGGTGGTTTATGAGGCTTTGCGTCAGCAGGATTTCCAAGGTTTGGAATTGGTTCATGAATATGAAGCAGATAAATTGAAATAAGGATTGAAAGCCGTATCAAAGACTTGCAAGTGCAGGTCTTTTTTGATATGATAAAAGAGTCTTCAGGGCAGGGTGAAATTCCCGACCGGCGGTTAGAGTCCGCGAGCGCAAGCTGATGTGGTGAAATTCCACAACCGACAGTAGAGTCTGGATGGGAGAAGACGGAAGAATCATTGAAACTTTCTTGTTGTGAAAGTCTTTTTGATGAACCTTTCAGCTTCTCTAATTTTAGAAAAATTGGAGGAAGCCTTTATGACACACACACGGAAAATGGCCTTGATTGCCATTCTTTCAGCACTTTCTTTTTTACTGATGTTCTTTGACTTTCCGATACTGCCGGCAGTTTCCTTTCTAAGAATTGACTTTAGTATCGTGCCGATTTTGCTTGGCTTGGTCATGCTGGATACAAAGAGCGCTATGATGATTATTATTTTACGTTCTCTTTTGAAATTGGTGCTGAATAATCAAGGAGTGAGTACCTATATTGGTCTGCCGATGAATATGGTTGCCATGATTGCCTTTGTCCTTGTTTTTGCTGTGGTTTTTAAAAAACAGCAGACGATGACACGTTTTATTTTAGCAAGTCTTGGTGCGACACTTTCATTGACACTTGCGATGGTCGTTTTAAATGCTATCTACGCTATTCCTTTGTATGCGACTTTTGCAGGATTTGACATTGCAAGTACCATTGGTGTAGGGACTTATCTGTGGACGATGGTCGTTCCGTTTAACCTTATTGAGGGACTGGTTTTTGCCCTTGCCTTTTGGCTTGTACAGCTCTTTTTAAAGCCAGTATGGAAACAATATGAAGCATAAACAAACATTTTTAACACGGGGCTCTTTTGCCCTTTTACTTTTTGTCATTCTAGGATATGTGGTTAAATTTTACCCTGAGCAGTTGGCTGGTTTTGATCAAGCAATTCAAACTGGGATACGAGGAGACTTGCAAGTTTCATTGACTCGTTTTTTTGCGACAATTACCCAAATCGTTAGCACACCTGTAGTGATTTCTTGGGTCGTGCTTGTGGTGGGAGTATTTCTATGGAAGAAATGGCAGAGCGAGGCGGTCTTTTTAGGAGGAAATTTGATTTTAGCAGGCGTGCTTGTTAGTCTTTTAAAGCAAGTCTATCAACGTCCTAGACCTAGTATCACTCATCTGGTGCAAGAAACAGGCTATTCCTTTCCAAGCGGGCATTCCTTGGCTGCGACCATGGTCTTTGGGAGTCTCGTCGTGATTGCCTATCAGCGGATTTTCAATAAGAAAATCTGCTATCTGGTGCAGGGAGTTTTTCTTTCCTTGATTCTCATTGTCCTTATCTCTCGGGTTTATCTCGGGGTTCATTATCCTAGTGATGTTCTAGGAGGGGCTCTTCTTGGTTTTGGTGTTTTGCACCTTGAGTATCCATTTTATGATGAATGGCGGTTTAAACGCCGATTTACAAAGAAACAGAAATAAAGAATAGGTAAAGGAGACAGTCTATTGTTTCCATAGTTGTTTGGTATTGATGTAGTACGAGGCAATGAGTCGCAGGCATAACTGAAGTTAGGCAAGACGAATTGATGACGTAATCAATGAACACTAAATGACTATATTACCTATTTTTTTATTTTGTGGTACAATAGAAGGATGAAATCTTACAATGCCTTGAATGATTATTATCGGAAAATATTTGGAGAAAAGACCTTTAAAGTGCCGATTGATGCAGGTTTTGACTGCCCTAATCGTGACGGTACAGTGGCAAAAGGTGGCTGTACTTTTTGTACGGTGTCGGGTTCTGGTGATGCCATTGTAGCACCTGACGCCCCCATTCGGGAGCAATTTTACAAGGAAATCGACTTCATGCACCGCAAGTGGCCTGAAGTTAGAAAATACTTGGTCTATTTCCAGAATTTTACCAATACGCACGACAAGGTCGAAGTCATTCGAGAACGGTATGAACAAGCCATTAACGAGCCTGGGGTGGTCGGAATCAATATCGGTACCCGTCCGGACTGCCTGCCAGATGAAACGATTGCCTACCTCGCTGAATTGTCTGAGCGCATGCATGTGACGGTGGAGTTGGGCTTGCAGACGACTTTTGAAGAAACGTCTGATTTGATTAACCGCGCCCATTCTTATGAACTCTATGTGGAGACCGTGAAACGCTTGCGGAAGTTTCCCAAGATTGAAATCGTCTCCCACTTGATTAACGGCCTGCCCGGTGAGACGCACGAGATGATGCTAGAAAATGTCCGCCGTTGCGTGACAGATAATGATATTCAGGGAATTAAGTTGCACTTGCTTCATCTGATGACCAATACTCGTATGCAACGGGATTACCATGAAGGACGCCTGCGGCTGCTTAGTCAAGAAGAATATGTCAAGATTATTTGTGACCAGCTGGAGATTATCCCTAAGCACATCGTCATTCATCGGATTACAGGAGATGCTCCCCGCGATATGCTGATTGGGCCTATGTGGAGCCTCAATAAGTGGGAAGTGCTAAATGCGATTGAAGATGAAATGCGCCGCCGCGGAAGCGTGCAAGGTTGCAAGGCAAAGGAGCAAAAATTTACATGTTAAGACCCTTAGAAATGGCTCATCAGTTTTTGGCAGAAGTCGTGAGCAAGGAAGATGTCGTGGTGGATGCGACTATGGGAAATGGGCATGACACCTTGTTTCTCGCTGAGCGAGCAAAAAAAGTAGTGGCCTTTGATATTCAAAAACAGGCGCTTGAAAAAACACGAGCACGCTTGGAAGAGGCAGGACTTTCGAATGCTGAATTGATTTTAGCTGGACACGAGCAACTAGATGCTTATGTTGATAGGGTCAAGGCAGGGATTTTCAATCTAGGCTACCTGCCTAGCGCCGATAAGTCGGTCATTACCCAACCTCAGACAACTCTGCTTGCCCTTGAAAAATTGTGCCAGCGTTTGGTACTAGGTGGTCGAATTGCGATCATGATTTACTATGGTCATGAGGGAGGAGATGTGGAGCGTGATGCGGTACTGGACTTTGTCAGTCGACTTCCTCAGCAGGAATTTACTGCAACCATCTACCGTACTCTGAATCAAATCAACCATCCCCCCTTTTTAGTCATGCTTGAAAAATTAAAGGAGTATAACCATGGATAAGATTTATTTACAAGAAAAATTAGAGGGACTCAGAAGCAAGTACATTGATTCCAATAGTGGTGAGTCATTCGCTAGAAAATTGGATGATGTGCATTTGAGCAAAAAAATGATCAAAATCAAACAGAAATTGGTCAGCTTAGAGATGGAACGTTGTCAGAAGCAAATCGAACATCGAGATTTATCGAAAATTGATGAGAAGATTTCTGAGCAAAAGCGTTTATTTGAGAAGTGTTGCGCTGGAAAATAAGGAGGTAGTGGATGGCCATACTTTTTTATGCCCTGATTTTTCTACTGGTTCTGATTGTTTCCAATGCAACGAATAAACTTTTTCCACGACTGCCCTTGCCCTTGATTCAAATCCTGTTAGGGATTCTCATCGGCTTTTGTTTGCCGCAGGGGAAGTTTCATCTGGATACAGAAGTATTTTTGGCGCTGGTTATCGGTCCGCTCCTCTTTCGAGAGGCAGAAGAAAGCGATATTACCAGTATTTTAAAACACTGGAAAATTGTGCTTTATTTGATTTTTCCTGTGATTTTTGTCTCGACCTTGAGTCTAGGATTTTTGGCACATAGCTTGTGGTTGACCTTGCCCTTTTCTGCCTGTCTAGCTGTTGGAGCAGCTTTGGGTCCGACCGATTTAGTAGCTTTTGCTTCGTTATCTGAGAGATTTTCTTTTCCAAAGCGTGTGGAGAATATCTTAAAAGGAGAGGGGCTTCTCAATGATGCTAGTGGCTTGGTCGCCTTTCAGGTGGCTTTAGCAGCTTGGACGACAGGAAGTTTTTCTCTTGGTAAAGCGAGTATTTCGCTGCTGTTGTCGATTGCAGGAGGATTTGCGATAGGGGTTCTTACTGCTTTTTTAAACCGTCAACTGCAGCAATCTTTGCTAAACGTCCGAGCGTCTGACATTGCAGGGGAGTTGCTTCTTGAACTTAGTTTGCCCTTATTGACCTTTTTCTTGGCTGAAGAGATGCATGTCTCGGGTATTATTGCCGTTGTGGTAGCGGGGATTTTCAAGGCTAGCCGATTTAAGAAAATTACGCTCCTAGAAGCTCAAGTGGACACGGTGACAGACACGGTCTGGCATACCATTTCCTTTATGCTGAATGGTTCTGTCTTTGTGATTTTAGGGATGGAGCTGCAAATGATTGCAGAACCGATTTTACGTAGTCCGATTTATGATAACCTCTTTCTCGTAGTGACCATTGTGCTTCTTACGCTGATTCTCTTTGCCATTCGGTTTGTCATGATTTATGGGTTTTATCTCATCAGGGGAAAACGTCTGAAAAAGAAAACGGGCAATTATCTCAAGGATATTTTGATTTTGACCTTTTCAGGGGTAAAGGGGACGGTGTCGATTGCGACTATTCTTTTGATTCCAACGGCGCTGGAGCAGGAAAATCCACTCTTGCTGTTCTTAGTTGCTGGGGTGACCATGTTGAGCTTTTTAGTGGGCTTATTGGTCTTGCCACGCTTGTCAGCGGACAAGGAAGAATCGTCAGACTACCTCATGCATATCGCCATTTTAAATGATGTCGTTTTGGAATTAGAAGAAGAACTCAAGCACACCAAGGTCAAAGGACCACTTTATGCTGCGATTGACAATTACCAAGGTCGGATTGAAAATCTGATTTTGGAGCAGGAAGATAAGACGATCCGAAGAGATTTGGCGAGTTTGCAGCTTCTTATTCTCAGTATTGAAAATGACGGTCTTGAGCAAGCTTATGAGGAAGGCAAGATTAGCAACCGTGCTTATTATCTCTATCAGCGCTATCTACGGACCATGGAGCAGAGGATTAACCGAACCTTGGTTTCGCGCTTTACTTACTTTTTGATTGTCTTTTGGCGAATTTTTCGCTTGATGATTCATGAAGTGCTCACTTTTGGCTCTACGATTCGTTCTTGGTTGAAAAAAGACAAGGCTTATGTCCATAAGGAAGACGCAGAAGCCATTGCAGAGCTGTATTTGTCAAATACTGAAGTCATTATGGAAAGTTTGGACCATTTGAAAGGGATTTACAAACATTCTCTCATCAATTTCTTGCAGGATTCGCGGATTCGAAAGACGGCAATTATCGGCAGTGGTGCTTTTATCGAGCGGGTTATCACGCGCCTAAAGCCTACGAATATCGAGGAAATGCTGAGAGGTTACTACTTAGAGCGCAAACTCATTTTTGAATATGAAGAGCAAAAATTGATTTCGCCAAGCTATGCTAAACGCTTGCGGCAAAATGTCAATAATTTGGAGAATTATTCCCTGAAAGAGGTGGTGAATACCCTGCCTTATGACATGCTTAATTACGCTCGAAATAAATAAAAAGGAATTGGACAGTGGTTCAATTCCTTTTCATCTAGCCTAACCAATCATTGCAATTTTACCTTTTGCGCGCTATACTGGTAGTAGATCATTATGAAACGGATTTCATAGAGAGATAGTATGGTCATTTAGTTTTCATTTATTACATCGTTAACTCGTCTTGCTTCAACAGTCCAGTGGACTGTTGAAGGTTGGAAATTAGGATTATGAAATAATCCTCATCTAAGTCTGTGAGACTGTTGGAGGTGGGAAATAGGGATTATGAAATAATCCTCAGTTTACCCCAGTTCTGCCTCCGGCTCGTTGTCTCGTACTAAATCAAAACTAAACAACTATAAAGAGAAAGAGTGGATAAAATGGCATATATAGAAGTAAAGGGACTCGCCAAGTATTACCAAATGGGGGAGACACGGATTTCAGCCAATAAGGACGTATCTTTTGAGATTGAAAAGGGAGAGTTAGTAGTGATTTTGGGCTCCTCTGGTGCTGGGAAATCAACGCTTCTCAATATTTTAGGCGGTATGGATCAGTGCGATGAGGGAGAAGTTTGGATTGACGGGACGGATATTGCTCGCTTTAGTGAACGTAAGCGCACGGCTTATCGGCGAGAAGATGTTGGCTTTGTCTTTCAATTTTATAACCTTGTGGCAAATCTCACGGCTAAAGAAAATGTAGAATTGGCAACAGAATTGGTCGCAAATGGTATGGATGTGATAGATATTTTAGAAAAAGTGGGTCTTAGCCACCGTATGGATAATTTTCCTGCCCAATTATCAGGAGGAGAACAACAGCGAGTAGCAATTGCGCGTGCGGTTGCCAAGCGCCCTAAGATGCTGCTTTGTGATGAGCCGACAGGGGCTTTAGATTACCAAACAGGCAAGCAAGTACTCCAAATTCTCCAAGAAATGTCAAGAAACGAGGGAGCGACGGTCATTATTGTCACCCATAATGCAGCGCTGGCAGCCATTGCTGATCGAGTGATTCGTATGCGAGATGCGACGGTGCAGTCGGTGGAGCTGCAGTCTCATCCAGCGGATATTTTGACCTTGGAATATTAGGAGGTGAGTATGGCAAAAAGGATATACTATAAGGACCTGAGACAGTCCATCACTTCCTCAAAGGGGCGTTTTTTCTCCATTTTTAGCTTGATGATGATTGGGGCGATGACCTTGATGGGATTAAAAGTCACCCCGTTCAACATGCAAAAGTCAGCTCAAGATTATCTCAATCGTACGCAAGCTATGGACTTGGCAGTGGTAGCTAGTCATGGCTTGAGTCAAGAAGATGAAGCTGAGTTGGCTCAGCTAGCAGGTGCAAGGAGCGAATTTGGGCAACTTCTGGATGTTACGATTGCATCCACCAGCAAGGCTTTTCGGCTATTTTCAAAACCAAAAGAGCTCTCTTCCTTTCAGCTGGTGAAAGGAAGACTACCTGAAAAGTCAGGAGAGATTGCCCTGTTAAGTAGTTTGGAAGGAGACTATCATCTTGGAGATGAGCTGTCTTTTTCTCAAAAAAATAAACAGGATTTTTTGAAGATTGAGACTTATCGGGTGACTGGATTTGTCAAATCCTCGGAAATCTGGGATATGAAGCATCTCGGTCCTTCTAGTAAGGGTTCTAGGGATTTAGCGGGTTATGGCGTCATTCTTGAGACAGACTTTACAAACCAAGTCCACTCCATTGCCCGGCTTCGTTATGATAAGTTAGACAAATTGTCCTATGATAGTGAGGACTATGAAAAACAGCTCAAGGAGCATAAAGACAGACTCACCATGCTCTTAGAGGACAATGGAGCAAAACGTCTCGCGACACTCAAAGAAACACCGCAAAAAGAGCTGAATAAAGGCAGGCAGGAGTTAGCAAAGGCGAGGGAAGAATTGCAAGGAGCTGCGCGTGCTTTAGAGATACAAGAGAGTCAATTAAAAGCAAGTGGCTTGGGAGAAAATAGTTTAGAGGCGCAGAGTCTAGGAGCTGCGAAGTTAGACTTTGAAGCAAAACGAAAAACAGCCGAGGAGCGATTTGCAGCAGAAGAAAAAAGGCTAGAAGAATCACAAAAGCAAGTCGATCAGCTGAAAGAGCCGACTTATACTGTCCATACCAGAGCTAGCCTTCCTGGTGGAAGTGGCTATACGATTTTTAACAATGCTAAGACCAGCATTGCAGCCGTCAGCAATCTTTTTCCCTTAGTGCTTTATTTGGTAGCAGCCTTGGTGACCTTTACCACCATGACCCGTTTTGTCGATGAGGAAAGAGGCAAGGCAGGGATTTTCAAAGCCCTAGGGTATGGCAATCGTGCGATTATTGCAAAGTTTGTCATCTATGGGCTAACAGCCAGTGTAGCAGGAACAGTCGTGGGCGTTCTTTTGGGAAATTTCTACCTGTCACCTGTGATTGATCGGATTGTCACTGAAAAAACGGTGCTAGGAGCGTCAAGCGTCCATTTCTATCCTAGCTATCTTTTCTTGGCTCTATGCTTTTCTCTGCTATCTGCTGTGCTACCAGCCTATTTGGTGGCAAAAAGAGATGTGGCAGAAGAGCCTGCTAAGCTTCTTCAAGCCAAACCTCCGGTTGCAGGTGCAAAGATTTGCTTGGAGCGTTGGAAGTGGCTATGGAGTCGTTTTAGCTTTCATCAAAAGATCACAACACGCAATATCTTTCGCTACAAACAGCGCATGCTGATGACCATCATTGGTGTAGCGGGATCCGTGGCTCTGCTTTTTGCAGGCTTGGGGATTCGAAGCTCCATTTCAGGAGTGGCAGAGGTGCAGTTTGGAGAGATTTTGACTTATGACTTGATTGCTTTGGAAAATATCTCTAAAGGACATGTGGACAAATTCCCAGAAGGGATTGAAAAAGTTCTGCCGATTTTTTATCAAACCAGTCAAGAGGAGATAAGGAAGGTACGAGAAGAGCAGACCGTATCATGGATTGTCACAAAAGATACGAAAGCGTTGACTGACTTTGTCCAGCTAAGAGATGGTGGCAGAAAGCCCCTTTCTCTCCCATCTGATGGCGTGGTAATTTCTACTCGCTTAGCGCAACTCTATCAAGCGCAGGTCGGAAGTACCATTTCTCTTCATTATGGTAAAAAGACGGTGAAAGCTAAAGTCGCTGGTATTGCAGAGATGTATGCAGGGCATTTTTTCTACCTAACAGCGGATTCTTTTGAACGACTAACAGGTGAAAACTATGAGCCAAATGCCTATATGGCGCGTGTCAGAAATTCTTCACAAGAGAAGGTGGAAAAGATTACAAGTCAGCTGTTGGCGTTAGATACGGTTTCTGCCGTGATTCAAAATGCAGCCTTGATTCAGCAATTACGCACGATTGTCAGCTCTCTAACGGCTGTGATGATGATTTTAGTCTGCTTGTCCGTTTTATTAGGTTTAGTGATTCTCTACAATCTAACGACCATCAATGTGGCGGAGCGGATCCGCGAATTATCGACGATCAAAGTACTTGGCTTTTATCAGAATGAGGTGACGCTTTATATCTATCGTGAGACGATTGTCCTCTCCATCATTGGCATGGTGGTAGGCTTATGGTGTGGAAAGTTGCTGCACGAGGTTCTTTTACAGATGATTGCCTCAGACACAACACTCTTTCCCCAACTCGTAAGCTGGGAAGTGTATCTGATCCCTTTCCTTCTGATTTCAGGTATTTTACTTGCTTTGGGATATATGATCCATCAACGTTTGAAACAGTTAGATATGCTTGAAGCACTGAAGTCGGTGGAGTAGACAAAGAAATCCTCTAGGTAGATTTACC